>JBBRHS010000044.1:0-13322 GCA_038222385.1 Acidimicrobiia bacterium | reverse complement strand
AGCGGTCCAGGCGCCGGGGGAGCCCGCGACCCGGCTCACGGCCGGTGACGCCTTCGGCGAGATGGCACCGCTCGCTCGGACCCCGCGTCGGTCCACCGTGGTCGCCATCACTCCGACGGCGCTGCTCGTGTTCCGGCGCCGGGAGTTCGCCAAGCTGCTCGATCAGGCCCCCCGGGTGGGGCGGGCACTCCTGCGGGCGGCGAGCGTCCGGCTGCGGGTCGGGGCCGGAGACGGCTCGGTCGAGATCGCGAGCTGACCGGCGGCCCGGCCCCGAAAAGAACGGCGGCGACCGGCCCGGCTCCGCGCGCGATCCGGGAGCAACTCCGCCCCGCCCCTTCAGGTACATTCTTCTCTGAATGGGCGAAGAAGGACTGCTGGGTCGACTCACGGAAGACGATCGACGGAAGGTGCTGAGCGGCACGCGTCGACGGAGGTACGCGCGCGGCGAGGTGGTGTTCCACGAAGGTGACCTCGGCGACGCGCTGCATCTCATCGCCAAGGGCCATGTCGCGGTGCGGGCGACCACGCCACTCGGTGACGTCTCGACGTTCACGGTGCTCGGGCCGGGCGAGGTGTTCGGCGAGGGTGCGCTCCTCGCCGACGATTCCCGTCGGACGGGCACCGTCGTCGCGCTCGAACCCGTCGAGACCCAGACCCTGAGCGGTGACCAGTTCGGGACCCTGCGACGCGAGCACCCCGAGGTCGACCGTTTCCTCATCGAGGTGCTCTCGACCCAGGTCCGTCGCCTCTCGAGCCGGTTGCAGGAGGCCCTGTTCATCCCGGCCGAGACGCGGGTGTTGCGCCGCCTCGTGGAGCTCGGCGACTCGTACCGCACCGGCGACCAGACGGTCGTCATCCCCCTCACCCAGGACGACATCGCATCGCTCGCCGGGACCTCCCGACCGACCGCGAACCGGGTCCTCAAGGCCGCAGAAGACGACGGCATCCTGAGCGTGCGGAGAAGTCGCATCGAGGTGCTGGAACCCCAAGCCCTGGAGCGGCGGGCGCGCTAGTCACCCGCGGGGCTGGACTGTCGCCTCGCGAACACCCCGTCTGTCGGCGCGGGAACGGACGGTGCCGGCCCGCGCCGTGAGACTCTTGCCATGTACACGGCGACCCCTTCCTCGGTCTCGCAGCCCCCGGTGGTGCGACGAGTCGCCCTCCTCACCCTCGCCGTGGTCACCACCGACCAGGTCGCGCGCGCGATCGCCCTCGGCGTGAGCGAGGGAAACCCGTCGGGTGCGTTCGCCACCCGAACCACCCGCCTCGGTCTCGGCGTCTCCGACCCGTGGCTCCCGGCGGTCGCCCTGCTCGCGGCCGTCGGGATCATCGCGGTCGGCGTCGTCGGGTTGCGCCGTGCCCAGGCCGGCCTGCTCCCGGCCTGGGTACCCGGCTTCCTCATCGGTGGCGCGATGTCGACCATCCTCGACCGCTTCGCCGGCGGCGCCGTCGCCGACCACCTCGCGGCCCCATGGTCGGTCTTCACGGTCGCCGACCTCGCGATCGTCGCCGCGATCGTCGGCTGGATCGCCACCGATCGGCTCCGCGTCCGACCGACCCACGCGGCGGAGCGCCTCTGACTGCTCCGTCCTCGATCAAGTCCGTACCCGCCGACTCACGGTCGGCCGGTACGGCGGGAACGACCGGCCCACCATGCTGATTCGCCGCAGCACGGTGGGCCGTGTCGCGCGCCGTGGACTGCTTCGCTCACTCGTCGTGCCGTAGCGGCGGTGCGGCGCCCGTTGGTTCCACATGCACGGGAGATTCGCCCGTAGGCTCCGCGGCATGTTGATGGTCCGGGAGGCGCATCGGGTCGTGGGAGCATACGAACACGACTTCGAGGTCGCGTTCCGGGACCGGTGGCTCCCCGAACTCGCCGGCGGCGACGACGCCCGGCTCGCGGCCTACCTCCACCTGGCCCACGGCACCGGCCGGGCCTACGAGGTCGTCACGCTCACCGCGGTGCGCGACGGCGCGGCCTACGGCCGACTCGTCGAGCGCGTGCGCGACGGCGACCTCCGCAGCTGGGCCGCCGACGTCGACCGTGTCCGTCACGACGTGCAGGCGACCATCCTCGTGACCGTTCCGTGGGCGCCACCCCTGTTCGACGACCTGTCCGAGATCCCGACGACACCCACCCCGAACCCGTTGACCGTGTTCATGGAAGACACCGCGCGTCCGCATGCGGGCAAGGTCGACGCCTACCTCGACGCCGCGCGCGACCACTACGCCCCGAGCCTCGCTGAAGGCCGCCACGGCGGGCGGGCCATGCTCAACTTGGAGACGGTGTGGCAGACCGCATGGGGATCGGGTTCGCGTCGCGCAGTCGTGCTCTGGCAACGAGTCCGCGAACCGGCCTCGCTCGGCCGACTGATCAGCTCCGAGATCCCGGCTGAGCACAGGGCACCGGGAACCTGGATGCACGACGCACTCGACGTCCGCGACGACTGGCAGAGCCGGCTCCTCCGTACCGCGTCCTGGTCGCCCATCCATTGAGAAAGGACGTCCAGAGATGCCTGCGGTCCTCGTCCACGGTGTTCCCGACACGCCCGAGCTGTGGGGTCCGGTGCTCGAGCTGCTCGACCGCACCGACGTGCTCACCCCCCGTCTCCCCGGGTTCGGCATCCCACTCCCCGACGACTTCTCGCCGAGCAAGGAGACGTACGTCGAGTGGCTCGTCGGCGAGCTCGAGGCGATCGGCGAGCCGGTCGACCTTGTCGGCCACGACTGGGGAAGCCTCATCGTGCAGCGCGTCGCGTCGACCCGGCCCGACCTGATCCGCAGCCTCGCGTGCGGTGCCGGCACCGTCGACGTGGAGTACCAGTGGCACGCCATGGCCCAGCTCTGGCAGACGCCGGGTGCGGGCGAGGAGATGGTCGAGGCGTTCGCGGCGATGACGACCGCCGAACGGGCCGAGGGTCTCGCCGGTGCAGGGGCGCCGGCCGACCTCGCCGCGATCGAGGCACCACGGATCGACTCGACGATGGGTCGATGCATCCTCGGGCTCTACCGCTCGGCCGTCGACATCTGCACCGAGTGGCAGCCCGCGATCGACGCGATGCCGGCCCGTCCGACTCTGGTGCTGTGGGGTCGCGACGACCCCTTCGTGGAGCCGCGGTTCGGTGAACGGCTCGCGACACGACTCGACGCGCGCCTCGAGATGCTGCCGTGCGGCCACTGGTGGCCGTGGGAGCGGGCCGCCGAGACGGCAGCCGCACTCCAACAGCTCTGGAGCGAGCCGACGCCCGGCTAGCTCCAGGGTCAGTCGGTGCTCAACCCTTCCCAACCCGACGGTGGGGGCGCGAGCCGCCAGAACTGTTCCGGCGAGCCCGCGAGCTTCGGACCGAGTTGCCAGTCGGCTTCGAGCGCGAGGAGTTGGGAGCCGTAACACGCGACTGCCGAGGCCTTCGCGTCGCGTCCCCTCTCGGTGGGGATCGCCACCGGCGTGGGCCAGAGCCCGCGCCGGAACAGTTGCGCCACCCTCCGCGCGAGCATCCCGGGGATGTGCTTGTAACCGGTGTCCTCGTAGCAGAACCACGGAACCTCCGGGATCCGGCCGCGCACGGCGATCGCGGCCTGATGGGTCACGTCGTGATCGGGGTTGGCCAACCCGAAGGGCATCAACACCATCGTCGGCCGGCTCGCCCGGACCGCAGCCTCGAGGCTGTCGACCACGGCGTCGGCGCCCACCCAGTCGCGGCGGGCGAGGTACTGGTGCTCCCAGTGATCGAGCCACACCGGCGCCGCCCCGACCACAGCCAGCGCCGCTGCGTCCTCGCGCTTTCGGGCGCCGAGCACGTCGTCGCCGGCGGCGAAGCCGGCGAGCGCGTCCCAGTGCGTCGGAGGATCGAGAGACTGCGCCGGCCCTCCCGTGAAGACCGTGATCACGGCGGCCCCGGGGTGGGTCGCCAGCAGTGCGCCGCAGCCGAGTACGGCGTCGTCGAGGTGCGGTGAGATCACCACGAGCTTCGTCGACTCCGACGACTCGACAAGGCCCCAGTCGCGCATTGCCGCTTCAGGCTTCGCCATGTCGGGAGATTGTCACAGTTCCGCCACGGACGAATCTCCCGGCGCATCCCGCCGAGCGGCCCGCTTCCGACCCATTCCGTAGACTCCCGACCCGGATGACCGGAGGATGCGGGTGATGACCCGACGAGGATGGACGGCGATCGCGGTGGCGATCGGCGTCAACGTGACCGTCGCTGCGCTCGCCGTCGCGCTCGACGGGAGGGGGCGCACCGACACGGGCGCGGTCGCCAGCGTCGCCGACACCCGGGTCTCACGCGTCGCGGCTCCGGACGCGACCGCTCCGACACCCGATCCGCTCGCGCTGCCCCCTCCGCCGGTCCCGACGGTGGGCGAACTCCCGACCGACACGGCCGGCGCGCCGCTCGTCGATCGCGTCCCGACGACCGACCGGGTCGTGTTCGTCACCATCGACGACGGGCTCGTCCAGGACCCTGCGGTCGTCGACACCATTCGTCGGCTCCGGATCCCCGTCACGTTGTTCCTCGTGCGCGACTTCGCCCAGCAGGGACAGGCCTACTTCCAGCAGTTCGTCGACCTCGGCGGTCTCGTCGAGGCCCACACCGTGAACCACCCGAACCTCACCACATTGACCGCCAACGGCCAGTACTCCGAGATCTGCGGACCGCTCGACGCGTTGGAGCAGATGTTCGGCCGCCGACCGGTGCTGTTCCGGCCGCCCGGCGGTGCGTACAACGCGACGACGCAGTCGATCGCGGCATCGTGCGGCTACCGGTACGTCGTGAACTGGACCGCGGCCGCGAACGACGGCCGCATCGACTGGCAGGCGAAGGCGATGCAACCGGGCGACATCGTCCTGTTCCACTTCCGCAAGGACCTCGTCCAGAACCTCGAGCTCCTCGCGACCATGTGCCGCCAGCAGGGCTTCACGGTCGCCCGCCTCGAGGACTACCTCGTCCCGTCGTAGGACCCGGCCACTCACGATCCGATACGGTCCGCCGGACATACACATCCTTGGGGGGAGAGTGTGATGAGACTGTTCGACACGGAGACACCGACGTCGGCACGGCGGTGGCGAGCAGGGCTGGCGGCACTCGTCGTCGTTCCGCTCCTCGGGCTCGCCGCCTGCGCACCCGGCCCGACGAGCCGGTTGCTCCGACCGGTCGACCCGGTCGTGATCACCGGGGCGAGCGTCGCCGCGCTCGCGGGGAGCGCGCCGGGCGAGATCGTCGCGTTCAGCTACAACCCGACCGACACGTGGAAGCAGATCCCCGTCCAGGTCGACGAACGCAAGATCGTGAACTTCGGCACCACCTACGGGGGGTCGGCGAATTCGGTGAACATCCCCGGCTACGCCGACCCGAACACGTACGCGGGCGCCGACCCCGATCCGTTGCTCGACGCCGACGACGAGATCGCGTTCATGGCGCGCGACGCGGGTGGCCGTCCGCCGGCGTACTCGGTGCCCGCGGGTGTGGTCGCTTCCACCGGCGTGCAGGTCCAGGTCGTCGACCCGCTGAACGTGTACCAGACCGGCGCCGTGTACCTCTTCCGCCGGAGCGGTTCGCTCAGCCCGGGCGCAGGCAAGGACTACGTCGGCTACCAGTTCATCCTCAACTCCGGCGACTACAAGACCACGTACAAGTTCGCCGACGGACCGAACCCCGAGAACTCGACGATCACCACGCCGTACTACCAACACCACTTCTCCGACCGGTGGGCGTCCGACTCGATCAAGATCACCGCACCGGGTGCGAGCGGCGTCGACATCCTCGACCGCCACAAGAACCTGTTCGCCCCTGGGAACTGCGGCCGGAGCGAAAACACGTTCAACGACGCCGAGGGCGCGTTCATCGTCAACAAGGACGGCCCGGTCCGCGCGATCCGTTCCTACATCGGGGCGAACAGCGGCCCGAACACCCAGCGCGAGCACGTCTTCTACGAGCAGCGTGAAGACGTCCGCACGTTCCTGCGCGTCCACACGATCCCAGGGATCATGGACTTCTTCGACTACAGCGCCGCGGCCCTGGGAATGACGTATTCCAACAACCACAACCCGGCTGGGGTCACGATCGACGGTGTCCCCGACACCCTCACCCCCGGGACGCCCACCTGGGAGAAGGTCGACGGACCGCAGGGCGCGCTCACCCAGGTGAGCTCGTTCACCACGAACTTCGCGACGCCGACCACCGTCGGCTACTACCTCGACGACTCGACCCCGCCCGAGACGCAGTGCACGGGCGACGCGTTCGCGTACGGCTCCAGCGGGAGCCGGATCACGTCGGGCCTCCCGTGCACCGATTCCCCGCCGACGTGCACGAACGTGCTCCGGGGTGACCGGGTGATGTACTTCGAATCGCCGGGCCGGACCGCCGCCGAAGCGCAGCTCGCGAGTGACCGGACCGCCGGCCCACTCACGACGCTGATCACCGCCTGGGCGCCCTGACCGAGCCACGGCCGCCCAAGCCGTACCAGACTGCTGCGACCACGAACCAGGTGCCGTTGATCGCGACGGCCCCGACATCTCCGCGCAGCGCCCAGCCCGCAACGATCGCCGCCACCGCGAGTTGGTGGGCGACGAACCACCGGATGCGTCGTTCCCGCACGACCGGGATCCACCGGACGATGACCGTGATCGAGACCGGGTAGCCGACCGCGAACAGCACTCCCTCGAGCAACGTCACGAGGATCCCCCGATCTCGACGCACGGATCCTGGCAGGCGGTGAGCAGTTCGCCGCGGGTGACGGAGGCGACCGACGCCGCGTGGCGGATCGTGGCGCACGCGATCAGGCCACCGAGCACGGCGAGCCCCGCGGCGATCGCCATCGCGGTTCGAAAGCCATCGGTGAGGTCGAGACCCGAACCACTCGTCGCGATCCCGGCGACGGCGGGCAGCACCGCGATGGCGAGCAGCTGCGCGACCCGGGCCACCGAGTTGTTGATCGCCGAGCCGATCCCCGCGTGGTGGTCGTCGATCGCCGCGAGCACCGCCGCGGTCAAGGGCGCGACAGTGATGGTGAGCCCGATCCCGAGCACGATCACACCCGGGAGGACCCCGGCCGCGTAGGTCGCCCCCGGCTCGGCCCGGGTGAGCAGCAGGAGCCCGGCCGCGACGGCCATCGGCCCGATGGTCATCGGCCACCGTGGTCCGATTCGCTGCGCGAGCGCCCCGGCCCGGGCCGAGAACGCCACCATGAGCACGGTAATCGGCAGCAACGCCGCGCCGGCCTCGAGTGCCGAGTAGCCCAGATCCTGCTGGAGGTGGACGACGAGGAGGAAGGTGGCCGCGCCCAGCGCGGCGTACACCGTGAACGTCACGAGATTCGCCCCCGAGAACTGGCGCGATCGGAAGACGGCCAGCGGCACCATGGGATGCGACGAGCGCGACTCGATCGCGACGAACGCAATGAGGGAGACGACACCGATGGTGCCCAACGCGACGGTCAACGGCGTCCACCCGTACGCGGGACCTTCGATCAGCGCGAAGACCGCACCACCGAGTCCGACGGCGAGCGCGGTCGCGCCGGCCCAGTCGACGCGTCGGATCGCATCGGTGTCGTACGACTCGGGTACGTGGCGCAGCGTGATGAGCACCGCGACGACCACCAGAGGAACGTTGATGCCGAACACCCAACGCCACGACACGGAATCGATCAGCCAGCCGCCGAGGAACGGTCCGAGCGCGGTGGAGATTCCTGCGAGGCCCGACCAGGCACCGATCGCGCGGCCGCGGTCGTCGGGACGGAACGACGCCGAGATGATCGCCAGGCTCCCGGGGACGAGCATCGCCGCTGCGACCCCCTGCAGGGCCCGGGCCGCGATGAGGAACCCGACCGAGGGCGCGAGCGCGCAGATCGCCGACGCGACCGCGAAGCCTCCGAGGCCGAGTAGGAACACCCGTCGGCGCCCGAACAGATCGCCGAGGGAGCCGCCGAGGACCAGGAACGAGCCGAGGGTCAGCAGGTAGGCGGTGAGGATCCACTGCAACGACGACAGTCCGACACCGAAGGCGCCCGAGATCGCCGGCAGCGCGGTGTTGACCACCGACCCGTCGAGGAAGGCGACACCCGATCCGAGCACCGCCGCGGTCACGACCCACCGGCCCGCCGCGGTACCGGTCCGCAGACCGGGGAGCCCCACTCCGGGATCGGCCACTCCGGGAACGGTCCCGCCGGGAACTCCCGCTCGGGGAACTGGCCCTACGGGTGGGACGGGCCCGGGGGACCCGGGATCTCGAAGGTGACCTCGTCGGCGTAGCACCAGTACCAGTCTTCTCCCGGTTCGAACGACCGGACCACCGGATGCCCGTCGGCCAGGAAGTGCTTCGTCGCGTGCGTGTTGGGCGAAGAGTCGCAGCATCCCACGTGTCCGCACTCCGTGCAGCGCCGCAGGTGGACCCACCCCGACCCCGTCGCGAGGCACTCCACGCAGCCGTCGCTGCTCGGCGGGAGCGTCAGGATCGTGTCGAGGTGCGAACAGGAATCGGCCATGGCGCCCATTCAAGCAGCCGGGCCCGGTACCGTTCGCCTCCATGCGGGTACCCCTCACGATCGCCGACTTCCTGGAGCGGGCCGAGACGGTGTTCGGACATCGCGAGGCCATCGTCGACGAACCCGACCCGCCCGGCGGCGGCCTCGGTCGCATCACCTACGCCCGACTCGCGACCATGGCCCGCGGGCTCGCCGTCCACCTCGACGGACTCGGCCTCGACGCCGGCGAACGGGTGGCGATCGTGTCGCCGAACGCGGCGCGGTTCCTCGTCGCGCTGTTCGGCGTGAGCACGTTCGGTCGCGTGCTCGTTCCGGTGAACTTCCGCCTCAACGCCGACGAGATCGCCTACATCGTGGCCCACTCGGGTGCGACCACACTGCTGGTCGACCCCGACCTCGACGACGAGCTGCGGGCGATCGACGTGGCCCACCGGTTCGTGCTCGGTTCGGCGGGCGACGCCGAACTGTTCGGACGCGAAGGAATGCCGCGGTTCACCACGACCGACGAGAACGACACCGCCTCGATCAACTACACCTCCGGGACGACCGCCCGGCCCAAGGGGGTGCAGCTCACCCACCGCAACCTCTGGCTGAACGCGGTGACGTTCGGTTGGCACACCACCGTGACCGACCGCGACGTCTACCTCCACACCCTCCCGACGTTCCACTGCAACGGGTGGGGTCTCCCCTACGCGGTGACCGCGATGGGCGGGAAGCACGTGATCATCCGCAAGATCGACGGTGAGGAGATCCTGCACCGGATCGAGATCGAAGGCGTCACGTTCCTCGCGGGCGCGCCGGCGGTCGTTGCGATGGTGCTCGACGCGGCAACCGCCCGCCGGGAGCGGGGCGAAGCTGTGCCGGGACGGGATCGGGTCCGGATCGTGGTCGCCGGCGCGCCGCCTCCCTCGAAGGTGATCGAACGCGTCCACGCCGAGCTCGGCTGGGAGTTCATCCAGATCTACGGCCTCACCGAGACGTCGCCGCTCCTCACCGTGAACCGCGCCGGGCTCGAGTACGACGCACTCGACGACGCGACCCGGGCGCAGCGACTGTCGCGGGCCGGGTCACCGGCCGTCGGTGTCCGCATCACGACCGACCACGAGGGTGAGGTACTGGCCCGCTCGAACACCGTGTTCGAGGGGTACTGGGAACAGCCCGTCGAGTCGGCGAAGGCGCTCGACGGTGGCTGGTTCCACACCGGCGACGGCGGCGACCTCGACGACGACGCGTACCTGGTGATCTCCGACCGCAAGAAGGACGTGATCATCTCGGGGGGCGAGAACGTCTCCTCGATCGAGGTCGAGGATTGCCTGTACCAACATCCGGCCGTCGCCGAGGTCGCGGTGATCGGTGTCCCCGATGCCAAGTGGGGCGAGACGATCAAGGCGCTGGTCGTGCTGCGCGAACCCGATCGAGACGCACCGACCGACGTCGAGTTGATCGCGTTCTGCCGCGACCGGCTCGCCCACTTCAAGTGCCCGACGTCGATCGAGTTCCGTGAGTCACTCGTACGGACCGCCACCGGGAAGCTCCAGAAGTTCAAGCTCCGTTCGCCCTACTGGGACGGCCGGGAGAAGCTCGTCAACTGATGCCCGGAGTGACGCGATCCAACCGGTTGGCTCGATGGTGTGCGGAGCCAAGTGGTCGCGCTCGTCGCCGCCGGCTGCTCTGGATTCGCGCACCAGAGTCGATCCCGCGGTTGGGAGAACCCACAGGTTGTTCACAGGTTTCTCAGATCAGCGGTCGATGATGGGGCCGTGGACGGTCAAGGCGTGAACGGTTTCGGCGCGAACGTGCTGGTGGTCGACGACGAGCAGGCGGTCCGCGACGCGGTCGCGCGCGCCCTGCGGTACGAGGGATACACCGTCGCGACCGCGGCCGACGGTCAGGAGGCACTCGAGGCCCAGGCCCTCGGTCCCGCCGACGCGATCGTGCTCGACGTGCTCATGCCGAACCTCGACGGCCTCGAGGTGTGTCGCCGACTCCGGCTCGCCGGCGACCCCGTACCGATCCTCATGCTCACCGCCCGGGAGACCGTCCCCGATCGTGTCGCCGGCCTCGACGCCGGGGCCGACGACTACCTGGTCAAGCCGTTCGCCCTCCAGGAGTTGCTCGCCCGCCTCCGGGCCCTGCTCCGCCGGACGCTCGAGCCCGACGGCGCGGCCATGCGCTTCTCCGACCTCTCGCTCGACCCCGAGACGCGTGAGGTGCGGCGGGGCGACCGCGAGATCGTGCTGACCCGGACCGAGTTCCTCTTGCTCGAGTTGCTGCTCCGCAACCCCAAACGGGTGCTGACCCGTGAGCTCATCCTGGAACGGGTCTGGGGCTACGACTTCGAGACGAGCTCGAACTCCCTCGACGTGTACATCGGGTACCTGCGCCGCAAGACCGAGGGAGGTGGCGAGGCACGCCTGATCCAGACGGTCCGTGGTGTCGGTTACGTGATGCGCGAAGGGTCATGAGCACCGGGCTCATGGGCATCGGGCGCGTGGTTCCATGAGTCTCCGCGCCCGCCTCACCCTGCTCGCAGCCGCAGCGGTCGCGATCGCGATCGCCCTCGCCGCGGGCATCGCCTACGTCACGGTCCAGAACCGCCTGTTCGACGAGGCCGATCGCACCCTCCGGGAGCAGGCCCGGCGACTCGCCGACTTCCCCGTCGGTCCCGGTGATGCGCCGTTCGGTGCCCAGCGTGCCCCCCGCCCGTTCCCCAGGAGCGACCAGTACGTGCAGATCATCGCCGCCGACGGGACCGTCAGCGCTCCGAGCGATCAGACGGTCACCCTCCCCGTCGACGCATCCGACGAGCGGCTCGCCGACGGTGGGTCCGGGACGATGATCCGGAGTGTCTCGGTCGACGGGGAGCACCTCCGCATGATCACCGTCGCGACGGGGACGGGAACCGCAGTCCAGATCGCGAAGCCGCTCGACGAGATCGACAACACCCTCGCGTCACTCCGGCTCACACTGATGTTCGTGGCGCTCGGCGGTGTCGCGCTCGCCGCACTGCTCGGCTTCATCGTCGCCCGGGCGGTCTTGCGACCCGTCGAACGACTCACCGCCGCCGCGGAGCACGTCGCCGAGACGCAGGACCTCGACGCGTCGATCGACATCGAGCGTCGCGACGAACTGGGACGACTCGCCGCGAGCTTCAACACGATGCTCCGAGCACTCGCTGCCTCCCGGGAACAGCAGCGTCAGCTCGTCGCCGATGCGAGCCACGAGCTCCGTACCCCGCTCACGAGCGTTCGCACCAACATCGAGGTGCTCGCGCGACAGTCCGACATGCCGGCCGACGAGCGTGACCGGCTTCTGGGCGATGTCACCACGCAGATGGAGGAGTTGAGCCTGCTGGTCGGGGATCTGGTCGAGCTCGCCCGCGACGACGCGGCGGTGAAGGACGACGACCCCGCGATGCTCCGCCTCGACGAGCTCGTGGAGCGAGCGGTCGACCGCGCCAACCTCCATGCGCACGGCGTCGAGACACAGCTGTTGGCCGAGGAGCCGGTGCTCGTTCACGGTCACCGGGCGCAGGTCGAACGGGCGCTGGCGAACGTGCTCGACAACGCCTGCAAGTGGAGCCCCGACGGCCAGATCGTGGAGGTCCGCCAACTCGCCGGGACGGTACGGATCCGTGACCACGGACCCGGCATCGCTCCCGACGACCTCCCACACGTGTTCGACCGCTTCTACCGGGCCCCGGACGCGCGGTCGATGCCCGGATCGGGACTGGGCCTGTCGATCGTGCGGGGCGTGATGGACGAACACGGCGGCGCCGTCGCAGCCGACCCGGCCCCCGGTGGCGGCACGGTGGTCACGCTCGAGTTCCCGACCACGTCGGTCGACCGCCCCGACGAGGCCGACGCCGGTCAGGCGGAAGCGAAGACCACGTCGACCCAGTAGTTGGTCGCCCGGTAGCTCCCGGTCGGGAACGCCGAACTCGAGCCGTACTGGTAGAGGCCGTTGCCCCCCGCGGCCGGGCCGGAGAGCGCGTGCAGTACGCCGTTGTCGAATCCGGCCGAGGCGAAGAAGTCGTTGTCGGCGGCGTAGTGGCCGTTCGGGGCGAAGTACGACACCACGTAGGTCGTGTTCGCCTCGATCGCCACCGGCGACGAGAACGACACCTGCTGCCAACCCGACCCGGTCTCGTTCGAGAAGGTCGCCGTCGCCAACAACGTGCCCGACGCCGACCACAGGTTGCCCACGTGCGTCCCGGTGTTCCCCGCTCCCTTGAAGAAGCGGACACCGGTCACGGTTCCGGCCACGTCGGAACGGAACTTCATGCCGAGCTCCACTGCACCCGAGTCGCTCGACGCACTGAGGATCGGCGTGACCCCGCTCGAGAACACCGTCGAGAGAGTCGTCGAGGAATCGGAGGTGGTGAACGACCACGTCGTCGGAGCAGCAATCGCGTTCCCCGCCGTGTCGAGTGCGCCCGACACGGTCGCGGTGTACACCGTGCTCGTCGCGAGCGGCGTCGACGAGGTGAAGGTCGCCGTGCGCGTCACCGTTTCGTACGACACCGTTCCCGCAACCGCGGCATCGGCCGAGTCGCGGACCGTGAACGAGATCGTACCCGCCTGGACCGGCTCCGAGAACGTGGCGGTCGACGGAGTCGAAGTTGCGACGTCGGTCGCTCCGGCGGTCGGGGTCGTCGAGGTGACCGTCGGTGCGGTGGTGTCGGAGCCGGGCGCAGCGGTGGCGAACACCACGTCGACCCAGTAGTTCGTGTTGCGCCAACTCGCGGCCGGGAACTCCGAACTCGTTCCGTACCGGTACACGCCGTTGCCACCCGACGCCGGACCAGCCAACGCCCGCAACGGCGCGTTGTCGACCGCCGACAC
>JBBRHS010000043.1:0-13334 GCA_038222385.1 Acidimicrobiia bacterium | reverse complement strand
CAACGACGTCGCGGCGTTGTTCTGGCAGATGTAGCCCACCTTGCTCGCCTGCACGCCGACGAAGTTGAGTGCCGCGTTGTGGGTGCCCGCGGTGTTCTTCAGGACGTTGTAGACGAAGCGCTTCCCGAAGAACGCACCGGTCTGGCCGACGCTCGTGATCGTCGGGGCCACACCGTTGATGCTGCCGAGCACGGCACCGGCACGGGTGTCGGGCTCAACGTTGTTGCTCTGGGCCGTCCACACCCCGAACGAGTAGGGCGTGATGGCGTTCGGACGGCTGCCCGCAGGGACGTCGTTGCCCTTGCTCTCCTGCACCCGACCCGGCGGCACGGCGCAGGCCGAGTCGTCGAGAACGTTCGACTGCGCAGAGGAGAGACCGAGGATCTTGGTCTCGAAGAACGAGTGCGTACCCGAACCGGCCTGGGCCAGGTACCGGATGATCGGCGCGTTCGCACCGCCCACCTGGTTCCAGTTGGTGAACAACGTGGTGCCACCAGGCTGGTCGCACAGGTAGATCCCGCGGATCTGGGCCAACGTCAGGGTGGCGGGTGCCGCCCCGTTGTAGTGAGCCCAGCTCACGCCGTCGGTCGCGAACGCCCAGAAGTCGATGTTCGCACCTTCGGAGCCACGACCGCGGGACGAGCGGGCGATGTCGACACACGTCTGGGTGTCAGCCAGCAGCGCGTTGATGCCCGAACTCGAGCCGTTCGGGGGCAGGTTGCCCGGGTTCGTGTAGCTGAACGCCGGGCAGCCGAGGTTGAATTGGGCGTTGAAGTCGCTCGGGATGGCAAAGCTCGTTGCCGGAGCGAGCAATGGCGGTGCGTTCCGGACGACGTCAGCGTTCGGGTTCGTGGCTACGTCTGCGTTGAAGCCGGGGGCAACGGCGCCCATGTAGTTGCTCGTGGTGTCGGAGCCGACGACGTTCAGGACGCATCCTGAGAGCATCGAGGCTGCGAGCACCGCGACCAACACGAGGCCGAGTGGTCGTATCCGCTTGGACAAGGTCTTCTCCTACTGGTTGGTGGTGTGACACGAGCAGTAGACCCGTGCAAGGTGACGAGCAACTGGCCGCAAGGCGTGGAACGGTCGAACACTGAGGGTCGTCTTCGGGCGCGAAACGGCTCCACCCGCTCAGCGCGCGATGGCGCCGTCAGAGCGTCGACGGGAGCAACGGTGTCGCGCTGTCGAACACGAGCAGCACCAGGAGCGCGAGCACGGGGGCCGCGACCAGGTAGGTCGTCCAGCGCCCCCACCGTCGGGAGAGCCACACGGCGGCGCACGCGGCGAGCAGGAGCAGCTCCGACCACAGGAGCAGCGGCAGCACGGTGCTGCTGTCGCTCTGGAGACCGAGCTCCGCCCGCGTCATCTCCCCGGGCCGACCGGGTGGCGTGCCCTCCGGTCGACCGATCAGGCGCGCCTCGACGACCAGGCGCCGCTCGGCGCGATACTTCGGTGTCGACGTCACGAGCGTGAGCCGGTTTCCCGGGCGTCGCGAGACGACGTTGGTGCCGTCCTTGTTCGCGTCGCGCACCGCCACGACCTCGTACCGTGAGCGACCCTGGCCGGTGACGGTACGGATCACGTCGCCCTCGTCGAGGGACCCGACGGCGTCGAACGGACCCCCGTAGGCGGCGCGGCGGCCCATGATCACGGCGTTGCCCGCCTGGCCGGGCAACGGCGAGCTCCGGAGGTGGCCCGGGCCCTGCTTGAGCAGCGTGCCGCGCGTGCCCTCCACCACGATCTGGTCGACGCCGATGGCGGGGATCTGCAGTCGTGCGACCGGTCGCCCGTCCTGGATCGGACCACCGATCGGCGCGCGGCCGGCTGCGAGCGAGGTGCGGAAGCGCTCGTCGAGGCCGCGCTGGTCGACGCCGTGCTCGAGCCCGGAGATCACGAACAGGTAGACCACGTAGAGCGCGACGAGGACGCCGAAGACGATCAGGCCGCGTCCGGCCACGAGCATGACGTCGCGCCGGGTGACGTGGCGGAGGTAGGCGCCGACTCGGCCCTCGCCCTCGACGACCGGCGCCGCGACCTCCGATGAGGGTGCCTCGGCCCGGTCAGGCCCGGCGGGAGCCGGCCGGGGTGCTTCGCGGACGTCGGTCACGGTTCGGTCGCGCCGTCGCCGTCCTCATCGCCGTCCTCGTCGAGTCCACCGCCGCCGGCCGGCACCGGGCGCTGGGCCCGGAAGGTGAGGATCGGGCCCGCGACCAGCGCGATCGCGCCGAGCGCGACGATCAGCGGCAGGAGCATCCCGACGTCGCCGCCGAGGAAGTCGCGGAGCGCGTTGATGAGCCCGGTCGAGCCTCCCTTGACCGTTCCGACGCCCGCTGGGGAGGAGCTGCTCGTGTCCGCGAACCCCGTGTCGGAGAACGGGCTCGCGAAGTCGCTGAACGACGAGTCGAACGCACCGAAGTCGCCGAACCCGGAGTCGGTGGGGATGTTCAGCGTGCTGGATGGGCTCGTCCCGGCGCCGGCGACCACCGCGTCGCTCGCCGCCGCGTTCCGCGCGACCAGCGCGGCGGTGAGCGGGAGGTAGCCCGGGGGAAGGAGACCCGTCTTCTGGCCCTCACCGGCGGCGTAGGCGAGGAACGCGGCGACGTCCACTCGCTTCGCCTCGGTCAGCCCGCTCGTCGGCACCATCGCGTAGTCGATCTTCGTGAGCGGGTACCCCGCACCACTCGGGTCGACGATCTGGGTGACGCCATCGTCGTTGGTCTTCAGCGTCTCGAGCGCGGCGCTCATCCCCGACTCGTCGGGCGCAACGGCCGGTGTCCCCGGCGCGGCGTTCGCGGGCAGCAGCCGGGCCACCGGCAGCCCGAACTTCCGTGCCGTCACGACGTCGATCACGCCGAGCACACCGTCGACCCCGACGCTGGTCGGCACGCCCTCACCGGGTGCCTGGAAGTTGAACAGGCGTCGCGCGTTCGTCAACGTGCCTCGACGCGGGAAGTAGGTGCCGATGGTGCTCTCGTTGCGGGCCTCGAAGATATCGGTCGGGTACGCGATTCCCTTCCAGAAGCGATCGACGCAGTCGATCTGCGGCAGCGAGGCCGCCGCGCAGGTCGCATCGGTGCCGTCGAGGAACGAGCGCGCCGCGGTGTCCTGCTGGAGCCAGTTCGTGACGAGCCAGGTGTCGGCGTTGGTTTCGCCACGCAGCATCGGCGCGGTGGTGAACAGGGGCCAGCTGCGCCCGGGGTTCAGCGCGAGGAACTCGGGATCGTCGAAGAGGTGCGAGCCCCGCCCGCTGCTCTGGCTTCCCGCGATCAGGATCGCGAGCAGACGGGGTGAGAGCGTCATCTCGGTGATCCGCTGACCTGTGGTGGGATCCGTCAGGTTGAACGCGACCGCGACCGCGGTGACGTCGACCGGCGCATACGCGAAGTCCTTCCGCGCGGCGCTCGAGACCTCCGGAGCGCCGGGTGGCAGCGACGTGAGCGCGACGTCGACCTCGCCGCTCAGGAAGCTGCGTCGCCCGCCGTTCGAGCTGGTCTCCGTGTAGTCGAGCGCGAGGGGTTCGGCTCCGGTGCAGACGCGGCCGCTCCAGGTGTACATCGCCGCCGCCGCCGAGGCCTCGCCCTCGGTGCGCACGTCGGGCGTCGCGACCCCCGGGCAGTCGGTGGGGCCGGGCGCGAACTGCAACCGGGCCACCGCGGCGGTGGGCGGCAACCCCGTCGTGGGGAAGGGACTCCCGTCGTTCTCGAACGCGACGACGGAGCAGTCCTGGCTCCTCGCGCACCCCAGCTCGGGTAGCAGCGGTGCGGGGCGCACGTCGATGAACGCGACGCCCGTGCCGTCGGCCCGGGTGACCGCGTCCTGGATGGCGGTCCCGTTCGGGTCACCGCCCGCCGGTGGGCGCAGCACCTGGTAGCAGGCGGAGATCGAGGTCGGGACGGCGCCCTTGCACTGGAAGAGCGACACCGAGTTCGCCGGGTCGAACCCGCTCCATGCCGCGGCCACGACCTGTCCCGTCAGGTCGGACGCGGGTGCGACCGTGAGCGTTCGGCCCGCTGCGTCGGCGGCGGGCTGACGCGGGACCACCGCGACCGCGGCGAGGATCACCGCGATGAGCAGGACGACGAGCAACCCCTGGCGCGCTCGTCGGGCCGACGATCGTCGTGGGGCCGGTCGCGAACGCGAGACATGAACACCATTGGCGGGCACTGCGCTTTGCTAGCACCCGTCGGCGAGCGACGCGATGGGCACGACGCGTGATTCACCTGTCGTTCGCCCGCCGGCCACGCAGACGAAGGATTCGCGTGGAACAGTGCCTTCCGCGCGGCACTCGGCCTCGCGCGTCCGAAGACCCGGACCCACCTGACCCACAAGCGGAGAGCGACTGCGTGGCATCGCCGACGTCGACCCTGTCCCCGGATGCTGCGCCGGTCGCGGAGCCGCGGCTCCAGCTGCGCGTCACGCGCTCGCCAGGCGACCGCGTCTACCGCGCCGTGGCATATGCCGCGGGTGGCACGACATTCGTCATTCTTGCCGCGATCGGGGTGTTCCTCCTCCTGGAGGCATGGCCGGCGCTCAAGGAGGCCGGCTGGGGCTTCTTCACCGAGACCGAGTGGAACCCCGACGGCCAGCAGTTCGGCATCGCCTCGGTCATGTTGCTCACAGTCGAGATCGCGGTGGTCGCGCTCGCGTTCGCCGTCCCCGTGGCCATCGGCGCGGCGCTCTTCATCACCGACTACGCGCCCCGATCCTGGCGCCGGCCGCTCACCTCGCTCATCGACCTGCTCGCCGCGGTGCCGAGCATCATCTACGGGCTCTGGGGCCTGTTCTTCCTCCAGCCCCGGCTCATCAAGGTCAGCGACTGGCTGGGCGAGCACCTCGGGTTCATCCCGATCTTCGAGGTGAAGAGCGGCAACCTCGCGGGCTCGACCTTCATCGCCGGTGTGGTGGTCTCGCTCATGGTGGTGCCGATCTGTGCCTCGATCATCCGCGAGGTCTTCTCCCAGGCCCCGCCGGGCGAGAAGGAGGGCGCGCTGGCGCTCGGCGGAACGAGGTGGGGCATGATCCGCACGGTGGTGATCCCCTTCGGCAAGGGCGGGATCATCGGTGGCTCGATGCTCGGACTCGGGCGCGCACTGGGCGAGACGATCGCGGTCGCGCTCATCATCTCCCCGATCTTCGACCCGACTGTGCGCATCCTCGACGGCGGGGGCAACTCGATCTCCGCGCTCATCGCGCTCCGTTGGGGCGAGGCCACGCCGTTCTCCGCGAGTGCGCTCATGGCGGCCGGACTCGCGCTCTTCGTGGTGACCCTGACGGTGAACGCGATCGCCTCGATCGTCGTGGTCCGGTCTCGCTCGGGCGCAGCGACGGAGATCTGATGGTGGTCGCAACCGACACGCCCGCACCCGACGCACCCGCGCCCGACGAAGTCAGGTCGGCGAAGCCGGGACCCGCCGAGCCTCGACTCCGCATCCGCCGCTTCGAGGCTGCCGACGTCGGCGCGCTCGCGGGGTCGGCGATCTCGGCGTTCTGTCTCATGTGGCTGGTCTACGTCCGGCTCACGCCACTGTCCGGTGGCGTCGGCTTCGCGATCTGTTGGTACGCGACGTTCATCGTCACCTACTGGCTCGTCGTGCGCGAGCAGCGCGGCGCCCTCGCCGCCAAGGACAAGGTGGCCGGCGTCGTCGTCGCGACCGCGGGGATCGGCTGTCTCGTGCCGCTCACGCTGGTGATCGGCTACACGGTCTGGAAGGGCTGGCAGACGTTCCGGCTCAGCTTCTTCACCGAGACCCAGGAGTTCACCGGTCCGCTCAGCGACGCAACCGATGGTGGTGCGATCCACGCGGTCGTGGGCACGCTCGAGCAGGTCGCGATCGCCACGGTCCTCTCGGTGCCCCTCGGGGTAGCCACGGCGCTGTTCCTCAACGAGATCCGGGGCCGCTTCGCCCGGCCGGTGCGGATCGTCGTCGACGCCATGAGCGCAACGCCGTCGATCCTCGCCGGCTTGTTCATCTATGCGGTCATCGTGCTCCAGCTCGACTGGCGCCGCGACGGTCTCGCCGTCGGGCTCGCGCTCACGGTGCTCATGCTCCCCACCGTGACGCGCACCGCGGAGGTGGTGCTGCGTCTCGTACCCGGTGGTCTGCGGGAGGGCGCGCTGGCGCTCGGCGGCACCGAGTGGCGGGTGACGCGCCAGGTCGTCCTGCCCACCGCCCGCACCGGGCTCGTCACCGCGATCCTCCTCGGCATCGCGCGCGTCGTCGGCGAGACCGCGCCCCTGATCGTCCTGAACGCCGGCGCGTTCGTCATGAACGCGAACCCGTTCGCCGGCAACCAGGAGGGCCTGCCGCTCTTCATCTACCGCTACATCAACTTCCCGCAGCCGGCACGAAAGGACGCGGCGTGGACCGCTGCCTTCGTGCTCATCATGATCGTCCTCGTGCTCTTCACCGCCGCGCGCCTCATCGGTGGCCGCGCCCCCGTGGCGCGGCGGGCTGTCGTTCGACGCAAGCAGAAGGAGCCTGCATGAGCACCACCATCTCGGCCGACGACACCGCGCCCGTCGACACCCAGAACCTCATCGACCTGACCCGTACCCCGGCGTCGATGACCGCTCGCGACGTGAGCGCCTGGTTCGGCGACCACAAGGTGCTCGAGCGGGTCTCGATCGACGTCAAGGCCCGCTCGGTCACCGCGCTCATCGGTCCCTCGGGGTGCGGCAAGTCGACGTTCCTGCGGATCCTCAACCGGATGCACGAGCTCGTGCCCAGCGCCAGCCTCGCCGGGACCGTCATGCTCGACGACGTCGACATCTACCGCGACGCGCGCTCGGTCACCCAGACCCGACGCGAGATCGGCATGGTGTTCCAGAAGCCCAACCCGTTCCCCGCGATGAGCATCGCCGACAACGTCGTGGCCGGGCTGCACCTCTCCGGGACGAAGCCCAGGCGCGGCGAAGTCGATGCGATCGTCGAGCGGAACCTCGAACGGGCCGGGCTCTGGAACGAAGTGAAGAACCGACTCGGCGCGGCCGGCGGATCGCTCTCGGGCGGCCAGCAGCAGCGGCTCTGCATCGCGCGCGCGCTCGCCGTCGACCCTCGCGTGCTGCTCATGGACGAGCCGTGCTCGGCCCTGGACCCCACGTCGACCCGCCGGATCGAGGAGACGATCGCCGACATCTCCGACGACGTGACGATCGTGATCGTGACCCACAACATGCAGCAGGCCCAGCGCGTCTCGCACCACTGCGCGTTCTTCCTCGCGGCGGAAAACCAACCGGGCGTCATCGTCGAGGCCGACACGACCGAGACGATGTTCACCAACCCCCAGGACCAGCGGACGCTCGACTACGTGCACGGGAGGTTCGGATGATGCCGGAGATCCGGCGGTGGATCGCCCTCCTCGCGGTGACCTGCGCAGTCGCGGGTGCCGCGACCCTCGGGAGCGCGACCCCGGCCTTCGCCGCAGAAGGGATCGACGGCTCCGGATCGACGTGGAGCGCGATCGCGGTCGACCAGTGGCGCGCCGACGTCGCCCGCAACGGACTGACCGTGAACTACCAGGGCGTCGGGTCCTCGTCCGGCCGCCAGGCCTACATCCAGAACCAGGCCGACTTCGCGGTGTCGGAGGTCCCGTTCCAGCCCGCGAGCTTCAACCGGGAGGGCCAGCCGCTCTACGACGAGGTCGCGAATGCCGCGAGCCGTCCCTACGCGTACTTGCCGATCGTTGCCGGCGGCACGTCGGTCATGTACCACCTCGAGGTCGCCGGGCAACGGGTGAGAGACCTCCGGCTCTCCGGTCCGACGCTCGCGCGCATCTTCACCGGCGGTATCCGGAACTGGAACGACCCTGCGATCGCAGCCGACAACGGCGGGAAGAGCTATCCGTCGCTGCCCATCGTGCCCGTGGTCCGCTCCGACGGCTCGGGGACCTCGGCGCAGTTCTCGGCCTACCTCGCGAACACGGTCCCCGACGTCTGGAACCCGTTCTGCACCGCCAAGCTCAACCTTCCGGCGCCGTGTCCGGCGACGTCGCTGTATCCCTTCTTCGAGGGCAGCAAGGCCCAAGCCCTGTCCGACGGCGTGGCGAACTTCGTGTCCGCGCCCTACAACAACGGCTCGATCACGTATGTGGAGTACGGGTACGCGCTCGAGCGCGACTACCCGGTCGCGTCGATGCTCAACGCGGCGGGGTACTACCGCCAACCCTCGGCGGAGAACGTTGCGATCGCGCTCTCGCGCGCGCGGATCAACCCCGACCGCACCCAGGTCCTCGACGACGTGTACCGGAACCCGGATCCGCGCAGCTACCCGGTGTCGTCCTACAGCTACATGATCGTGCCGATCTCCACCGCCGGCAAGTTCACCCCCGGCAAGGGCGAGACGCTCGGGAAGTTCATCCAGTACTTCCTCTGCACCGGCCAACAGAAGGCGAAACAACTCGGCTACTCCCCGCTGCCACGGAACCTCGTGGAGTTCGGCTTCGATGCCCAGAAGGGCATCCCGGGTGCGCCGCCGCCGCCTCCCATCGACCAGTGCGCGAACCCCACCATCACGGGGGAGTTCGACCTCGGGGCCGTCCCGCTCCCCGCGGCGAGCGAGAAGGCGGGCGCCACCCGCGCGGCCGCCGGCGGATCGGGTGGGTCGGGCGCCGGCGCGACCTCGGGTGACGCCGGCGCGGCCGCGACGACCGATGGCGTGGTCGCGGAGAGCGACGAGGTAGCCGCCGCGAACCTGCAGTCCCAGCCGATCTCGATCGCCAAGGGCCGCGACTCGGTGTCGCCGTGGCTCTACGCGGGTATCGCCGCCGTGCTCCTCCTCATCGTCTTCGCGCCCCCGACGATCGCGATGGCGACGCGCAAGCGCGAGTGACCACCTAGCTGTGGTCCGCGGGGAGGTTGTCGCGGAGGGCGTGGGCGGGGGTGTGCCAGCCGAGCGCGCCGTGGGAACGGTGGTGATTGTAGAAGTGCATGAACCCGTCGTACGCGTCTCGGCGTTGATGGTCTGAGGTCCAGTCGCGGACGTACGCCCATTCTTCGATCAGGATGCGATGGAAGCGTTCGACTTTGCCGTTCGTTTGGGGCCGGTAAGGGCGGGTGCGTTTGTGGACGACGCCGGTCTCGTCGAGCGCGTGGCGCCAGACCCGCGACTTGTAGCAGGCACCGTTGTCGGTCAGGGCCCGTTCGATGTGTATGCCGTGGTCGGCGAACTACGCGTGAGTCGATGCCAGAGCTCGGCGGCGGTCACGCCTTGTTCGTCGTTGAGGATCTCGGAGTACGCGAATCGGGTGCGGTCATCGAGCGCGGTGTGGATGAACCGGTATCCAACCGACGAACGCCGAACCGCTGATGCCTGGCCACGGCCATGTGCCCTCCAGCCACCCCCGTCGGGGATCCCGGAGAGTTTCTTGACGTCGACGTGGACGAGTTCACCGGGCCGGTCGCGTTCGTACCGACGAACTGGTTCACGATCGGTGGCTCGATCACCCAGGTCGAGGCGGCCCAGTCCCGCCGCTCGAAGGATCGACTGCGCCGTCGACGCGGCGATCCCAACCTCATGCGCGATGTGGTCGGCTCCCCACCGCCGCCGGCGCCGAAGCCGTATCACTTCACGGCGTGTCGGAGCATCGGTCCGGTTCGGTGACCGCTGCGGCCGCGACGACCGGTCACGAAGCCCAGCCGAGCCCTCAGCGAGGAACCGGTCTCGCCACTTGCGCACCGTCTTCGCGTCGACCTGGAACCGCTGCGCCGTCGCTTCGATCGGCCAACCCTGTTCAACGACGCAACCGACCATCCGGAGTCGACCGTTCGGGGTCAACACCGCGTTCGGGTGCTGGCTTCTAGCGTGGTCCACGAGCCCTCCTGAGTGAGTTGTGTGTTGTGGAAGACCCACAGCCTCACTCGGAGGGCTCACTTCATCGGTGGACCACCAACCCCATCCCTCCAGGGACAACGTCCCCGGTCATCACACCTAGCGGTCGATGAGGAGGGGGTCTTCGGGTGTGGTGGGCCAGGTACCGGTGACCATGAACTGCACCCGCTCCGCGATCGTCACCGCGTGGTCGGCCACCCGTTCGTAGTGCCGGGCCACCAACGCGACCTGCACCGCCTCTTGGATCGTGGCCTCGGAGTTCGCACCCCAGCTCAGGATGTGACGGAACAGGCTCTTGCCGAGCTCGTCCATCGCATCGTCCATGTCGTGGAGCGCGGCTGCCTGCGACGGATCGCCGTCGGCGAAGGCGTCGATGGCGACCCGCGTCTGGTTCGACGCCTGGTCGCCCATCTGGTCGATGATCCCGCGCACCTTGGGATCGAGCGGGTGCGGGTAGAGCCGGCGGGTCGTCTTGGCGACGTTCACCATGAGGTCGGCGCTGCGCTCGAGCTCGTGGTTGATCCGCATGATCGTGACGATGGTGCGGAGGTCGGTCGCGATCGGCTGCTGGCGGGCCAGCACGAGGAGGCACCGGTCCTCGATCGAGTGGTAGAGGGCGTCGATCTGGTCGTCGTGCTCGATCACCGACTCGGCCTCGTTGAGGTTGGCGTCGAGCAGCGCCTGGGTGGCGGCCGCGATCGCCTCGGTCGTGAGGGCACCGAGGCGGATCACGTCGATCCGGAGATGGTCGAGGCTCTCGGAGAAGTCCTTGCGGGCCTCCTCGGCGGAGTTGGGCTCGGGGGGGAACTCGGGGACAGTCACGGCACTCTCCAGACGGCCGACCGGTGCGTGGGCTCGGTGGGACAGGGTTCAGGGGGGGGCGCCCATCATGGTCGAGCGTCGCGCCGGGCGCATCGAGCCCCTCATCGTGCCACCGAGTGTTGCGGATCCGTTCACCTCGGAGTCGCCGTCCGGTCACCCGTCCGACTGCTTCCGCAGTCCTTCGGGCGTCGACGGGGCTCGAAGCCGCCGGTCAGGGCCCCGCCGGCCGTGGGTCGTTCACCCGGCTTCACCCGTTGTTCACCTTGGCTTCGCCGGTCGGCCATGACCGCGACGCCGGCGCTCCGTACGATCACGCTCCGTGCAGACCCGGGAGATCGACCGAGTCGCGTCCGCGACCCGCTCCGACCGCACCCCCATACCCCCTCGAGGAGGGTTCTCCACATGACTCGTACTTCGCCGCGTTGGCGGTGGCTCGTGGCAATGATGCTCGTGCTCGGTGTGTTCGCCGCGGCGTGCGGCAGCGACAGCGACAGCTCGTCCGACAAGCCCTCAGGTGGCAGTGGGAGCAGCAAGGAGCTCCCGGCCGCGGAGATCACCGGTTCCGGTTCGACGTTCCAGGCCGCGTACAACAACGAGGCCATCCAGGCCTTCAAGTCGGTGCAGCCGAAGGTGACCGTCATCTACCCGCCGACCAACTCAGGCGGCTCGGGCAAGGGTCAGACCGACCTGCAGGCCGAGCTCGTCGAGTTCGCCGGCTCCGACGGTGTTCCCAAGGAAGAAGAGCTTCCGCTCTACCAGGGTGGCGATCTCCTCTACTTCCCGACCGTCGCCGGGCCGATCACGGTCTCGTACAACGTGTCGGGCGTCGACGAGCTGAAGCTCGACGGCGACACGATCGCGAAGATCTTCCAGGGTCAGATCACGAAGTGGAACGATCCGGCGATCGCCGACCTCAACTCGGGGACCGACCTGCCCGACGCCGACATCGTGGCGGTCCACCGGTCCGAGTCGTCGGGCACGACCGCCAACTTCACCAAGTTCCTCACGCTGGCGGCGCCGACCACCTGGACGCTCGGTACCGACAAGACGATCGCCTGGACGGGTGGTCAGGCGGCCGAGGGCAACGGTGGTGTCACGAACGCGGTGAAGAGCACCCCGAACTCCATCGGCTACATCGACTACTCAGATGCCGTGGCCGGTGGCCTCAGCTTCGCGTCGATCAAGAACAAGGACGGCAAGTTCGTGAAGGCGAGTACGGAGTCGGCGTCGGCCGCGGTCGCGGGAGCCACGATCAACCCCGATCTCAGCTACGACCCGATCTACGCTCCGGGCGCCGACGCCTACGCAATCACGTCGCCCACCTACATCCTGATCTACAAGAACCAGACCGACGCTGCGAAGGGCAACGCGATGAAGGCGTTCCTGGAGTTCATCTACGGCGACGGGCAGGAGATCGCAGGCACGATCGACTACGCCCCGTTGTCGAGTGATCTCCTCGGCAAGGCGAAGGCGCAGCTCGCCGACATCGTCATCCCCTGAGTCACATCGAGTACCGAGGTGGGGGAGGAGGACCCGGCGTCCTCCTCCCCCCATCTCTCCCTCCCGCACCTGACGGACCGTGATGGCCCTCGACCTCCAGCCTCCCCCCACTCGACCTTCCGCCCCTCGTCTCACCGACGAGCGTCCGCCCGGTGTCGTCGTCGACACGGCGTTCCGATGGCTCGCGTTCGCTGCGGGGATGATGGTGCTCGTCATCCTCGGCCTGATCCTCTACTCCACCACCGAACAGGCGTGGCCGGCATTCCAGGCCGAGGGCATCGACTTCCTGATCAAGAACGACTGGAACCCTGCCGCAGGGTCCTACGGGGCGTTGTCGTTCGTGTTCGGCACGCTCTTGATCTCGGTCATCGCGTTGTTGATCGCGGTGCCGATCAGCCTCGGCATCGCACTCTTCGTCACCGAGGTCGCGCCCTCGTGGCTCCGACGCCCGGTCATCACCGTGATCGACCTGCTCGCGACGATCCCCTCGGTCGTCTTCGGGCTCTGGGGTGCCTACGTGTTCGCACCGTGGGTGCTCCCCCGGTACGAGGACCTGGCGAACACCTTCAGCGGCGTTCCCGTCCTCGGCAACCTGTTCAACGGCACGCCGGTGTCGGCCAAGAGCTTCATGACCGCGGGGATCATCTTGGCGATCATGGTGATCCCGATCGTCACGTCGATCACCCGTGAGGTGTTCGCGACCACACCCGCGGCGCAGAAGGAGGGCGCGATGGCCCTCGGTGCGACCCGCTGGGAGATGATCCGCGGCGCGGTGTTCCCCCACGCTCGGAGCGGGATCACCTCGGCAGTCCTGATCGGGCTCGGCCGGGCGATCGGCGAGACCATTGCCGTGGTGCTGCTCATCGGGAGCCTGCCCAACAAGATCACCGCCGAGCTCTTCAGCCCCGGCGACTCGATGGCATCGGTGATCGTGAGTCAGTTCGGTGAGGCGAGTGGGACCCACCGCTCGGCGCTGATCGGCCTCGGCGTGCTCCTCTTCATCATCACGCTCGTGGTGGGCGTGATCGCCCGGGCGCTCATCGCCCGTTCCGACCGCAAGCTCGGACTGGCCCGCCGATGACTGCCGCCAGTCCCGTCTCACATCTCGGCTCGAGTCCCGGTCGCGGACTGCGCAAGGTGAAGTCGTCGATCGCCACGGTTGCGATCGTCGGTGCCTTCGTGGTC
>JBBRHS010000042.1:0-13335 GCA_038222385.1 Acidimicrobiia bacterium | reverse complement strand
GATGAAGCACAACGCGATCGTCGGCAACATCGGTCACTTCGACAACGAGATCGACATGGCCGGCCTCGCCAAGACGAAGGGCATCGAGCGGATCGAGATCAAGCCGCAGGTCGACGAATGGAAGTTCCCGGCCACCAAGGGTCAGCCCGGGCACTCGATCATCATCCTGGCGGAGGGCCGTCTGCTCAACCTCGGCTGCGCGACCGGTCACCCGAGCTTCGTGATGTCGAACAGCTTCACCAACCAGGTGATGGCGCAGCTCGAGCTCTACTCGCACCCCGACTTCTACGAGCGCAAGGTCTACACGCTCCCGAAGCACCTCGATGAGGAAGTGGCGCGCCTGCACCTCGACAAGCTCGGCGTGAAGCTCACCACGCTCACCGAAGAGCAGGCCGACTACCTCGGAATCCCGGTGCAGGGCCCGTACAAGCCCGAGCACTACCGCTACTAGCCCTACTGGTCCTCGGACGCCTGCGGGCCGGGTCGGCTCAGCCGACCCGGCCCGGAAGTCCGATACGCGTGACCCCGGACGGTTTGCGCCCTACGCTCCGGGGGATCCAGGGAAGGCAACGGGGGGAACCAGATGGGGATGCATTCGCGAACGGGCGGGAGCCCGAAGGCGGGGCTGGTGCGGCGCGGGGCCTTGGTGCTCATCGCCGTGATGGTGCTGGGCGCCTGTGAGTTCGTCACGCCGACGCCACCCCCGGGCGCTCCCGTGCCCAACATCCTCTTCAGCGTCGACCAGCCGCAGCCGCTCGACGGTCAGTTCACCATCACCGCGACACCGGTGAACTACAACCCCGCGGGAATGGGCTTCCGTATCGACGACTTCAAGTCGCCGACCGTCTACGTCGACAACTCGGCGCCGTACACGCTGACTCTCGACACCGATGACCTGACCGCGGGACCGCACCAGTTCTGGGCGAGCGCGGGCGACGGCACCTACACCGTGCGGAAGGTGTTCAAGCCGACCTTCGCGCAGCCGCCGAACATCGTCACGGTGCTCGTCGACGACCTCGACACGACCACCACGCCCTACTGGGACGCGATGCCGCAGACGAAAGCGCTACTCGCCGACACGGGCCTCACGTTCTCCAACGCCTTCATCACCGACCCGACCTGCTGCCCTTCGAGGGCGTCGCTGCTCACCGGCCGCTATCCGCAGAACACGGGTGTCTACGACAACTCCGCGCCCGACGGTGGCTACCCGGCCTTCGCGGCCGGCGCCGATCAGGACACGATCGGTACCCGTCTCCAGACCCGGGGCTACACGACGTCGTTCATGGGCAAGTACCTGAACCTCTACAACCCGGCGACCCATCCGATCCCACCCGGTTGGGACGACTGGTTCGGTCTCGACACCGGCGTGTTCTGGTCGGGGTACGGCTACAAGGCGAACGACAACGGGACGGTCGTGCAGTACGGCTACGACCCCGAGGACTACGAGACCGACGTGCTCGCGCAACGCGCAGCCGAGTTCATCGACTCCACGGAAGCCGTGGACGATCGTCCCTTCTACCTGCAGGTGAACCCGCTCGCGCCGCACGCCAACGTGGGGCCGGCGATGCGCCACCAGCCGAATCCGTTCGGTTCCGAGGCCGTGCCGACCCGTCCGAACACCAACGAAGCCGATGTCTCCGACAAACCCACCTGGCTGCGCGAGGGATTCCCGATCCCGTCGCAGGCTGAAGCCGACCTCGACACGACGCGGTACCGCAACGCGAAGGGCTCGTTGCTCGCGGTCGACGAGATGATCGCGGCCGTGGTGGCTGAGCTCGATCAGAAGGGCGAGCTCGACAACACCGTCATCATGTTCCTCAGCGACAACGGGCTGAACTGGCGCTCGCACCGGCTCGGCCACAAGATGGCACCGTACGAGGAATCGATCCGAGTGCCACTCGTCATGACCGGTCCCGGTGTGCCGGTCGGCGTGAGCAGCAAGATGGCGCTCAACATCGATCTCGCGCCGACGATCCTCGAGCTTGCGGGAGCCGGACCCCAGACCGACCTCGACGGGCGTTCGCTTGTCCCGCTCCTCCAGGGCAACGTCGCGGGCTGGCGAAGCGATTTCCTCATCCAGTACAAGGGCACGTACGGCAGCCTCAACTCCAATCTCGACACGCTCGCCCAGGTCCAAGCCGAGATCGCGCGGGTCGGGAAGTTGACGCTCGTGCCGACCTACCGGGCCGTGCGGACGGAGCAGTGGCTCTACGTCGAGTGGTACGGCGGGACCGTGCACGAGTACGAGCTGTACGACCTCGTCAACGACCCGTACCAACTCAGCAACGTGCTGAGCACACCCGCCGGGGTCGCCCAGCACCAGACGCTCACCACGACGCTGCAGGCCAGGCTGGTGGCGCTCGCCGCCTGTTCCGGACCATCCTGTCGCACCTGATCGGGTCGGAGGTCGCCGACCTCCGCGAGTGAGGGAGCGAGCATGGACGTGGGTCCGGGGAAGGTCGCGGTCGTCACGGGTGCGGCGAGTGGGATCGGGCTCGCGATGGCCGAGCGGTTCGCTGCCGAGGGCATGGCAGTGGTCCTCGCCGACATCGAGGCGGATGCGCTGGAGGTGGCGGCAGCGGGCGTCGCCGAGGCCGGCCACGACGTGCTCGCGGTCCCGACCGACGTGTCCGATGCCGAGTCGGTCGATGCGCTCGCCGACGCTGCGTTCGCGCGCTTCGACGCGGTGCACCTCGTGTGCAACAACGCGGGGGTCACGGGCGCGTCGGGCGGCGCTGAGTGGGACAAGCCACTCGAAGACTGGAACTGGGTGCTCGGCGTCAACTTCTACGGTGTCGTGCACGGTGTCCGTTCGTTCATGCCGCGCCTGCTCGAACAGGGTGTGGGCCACGTGGTGAACACCGCCTCGGTTGCCGGCCTGTTGCCCATCCCGTTCATGGGGCCGTACACGGTGAGCAAGCACGCGGTCGTCGGGTTCTCGGAGGCGGTGTTCCACGAGCTCGGAATGATGGGTGCCGCCGTCGGAATGTCGGTGCTGTGCCCGGGCTTCGTGCACACCCGGCTCGCCGACAGCGTGCGCGCCCGGCCCGAGCGCTTCGGTGGGCCGGCCGACGTCACCCCCGGGGCGGATCTCGTCCTCGACATCGCCCGGGGCATGGTCGAATCCGGTACGCCGCCGAACGACGTGGCCGACGCGGTCGTCGAAGGGGTGCGGGCGAAGCGCTTCTGGATCCTCACCCACGACGAGTACCTCGAGCCGATCGTCGCCCGCGCCCGGGGCACCGCCGCCGGCACCGACCCCCTCCCCAACTTCGGCTGACCGCGGAGCCTCCGCCCACCGAGGTCTGCACCGTGAGTCCCGGTATCCGGGCCTGACGGTGCACACTTCAGGGACTCGTCGTTGTTGTCACAGCCGCCTGCTTCACTGCAGAGATGCGCGATGACATGGAGGTCATGCGGCGGGCTGCGTCCCAACACGGAGTGGTCGATGGCGCACAGGCTCGGGCGTCGGGCCTCAGCTCATCGGGACTCCAACGTCGGGCAGCGGCAGGGCACCTGATCCGGATCCGGCCGGGGGTCTTCCGCGCTGCGGGGGCTCCGGGTACCTGGCGGGCCGACCTGTTGGCCGCGGTGCTCTGGGCTGGGGAGGGATCGCTGGCATCGCACCGGTCGGCTGCCGGGCTGTGGCAACTCGATGGCTGGGAAGCGGGACCCATCGAGGTGACGGTCCCGGTGTCCCGGGCACCACGGGGTCAACACGGGGTGAGGGTTCACCGGGCGGCTCGGCTCGATCGACGTCACCAGACGATGATCGACGGGATCCCGGTCACTGGCATCGTGCTCACGATCATCCACCTCGCGTCCTTCCTCCGCGCCGACGCGCTCGCGACGGCCCTCGATAGCGCGCTGGTGCAGGGTCTGACCCGTGCCGATCGGGTGCTCGACGGCGTCGATGCGTTGGGCCGCCAGGGGAGGCGAGGAACGGCCTTGCTCGTCGAGCTCCTCGGCGAGCGCATGGACGGTCAACGGCTGCCGGCGAACCGGTTCGAGCGTCGGCTCGGTGCGCTCCTCGTCCGCAGTGGGCTCGCGAAGCCGGTCCACCAGTTCGAGATCGAGCTGGCTGGTCTTTCCGACGCGCGCCCCGATCTCGCGTATCCGGATCTCCGGATCGCGATCGAAGCCGACAGCCATCGGTGGCACGCCGGTCGGACTTCGTGGGAACACGATCTCGAGCGTCGAACTGCGCTCGCAGCCGCTGGTTGGTTGGTGCTCCACTTCTCCTGGCGCGACCTCGTCGGTCGGCCGCAATTCGTCGTCGGATCAGTGGCCCGCACCGTTGAGTTCCGGAAGTCTGCACCGTGAGTCCCGGAAGGCGGGCCTGACGGTGCAGACCTTGGCCCGGTGGAGATCGGAACTGGCGGGGTTGGTGTTCCCGGCGACGTGTCCGGGGTGCGGGGTCGCGGCAGAGCCGGTGTGCGGTCGGTGTGCGGCGACGCTCGTTCCTGCGCCCGATTCGCCGCCACCGGTCGGCGTCGACGAGTGGGCGGCGGCGTTCGTCTACGCGGGTGTGGCCCGTGAGCTGGTGGCGCGGCTCAAGTACCGCAACGCACGGGCTGCGCTCGGCTGGCTCGCCGTGGCGGCCGCAGGAGCCGCAGCGACGCTCGACCTGCGCGGGGCGGTCGTCACCTGGGTGCCGACGACGCCTGTCCGCCGTCGAGGGCGTGGGTTCGACCACGCCGAACTGCTCGCTCGGGCAACCGCGGCTCGGCTCGGGCTCGCGGTCGAGGATCTCCTGCGCCGATCACCGGGCCCGCCCCAGACCGGGAGGGCCCGGTCCGAACGGCGTCATGGCCTCCGGTACGACCCCCGGCGGCGTCGGATGCCGGTGTCGATCCTGCTCATCGACGACGTCAGCACCACGGGGGCGAGCCTCACTGCCGCGGCAAGCGCGCTCCGTGGAAATGGCGCCCGATATGTCCGGGCTGTGACCATTGCCAGAACGCCTGACCCGAGCCACCGCTAAGTGTTGTCACGCGGAGTGAGATTGGGCATCAACCCGCTCAAGGGGCGCTCCGAACATGCAAGGGTGAGGTCGTCCAGTAGGCACACCCGGTGCAACCCGATGTCGTGCAACTCCATGTCGACGACGGCTCGAGCGCGACCGGATGGATCAGGTCGTTCGACGGCATCACGATCCTCGAGCGCGACGGGGTGACGATGCTCACCGTCGACGACCAGTCTCGTCCGGCGCGTGTCGCTCGTGTCCGAGACGCCGTGGCCGCGGGGCACTACCGCCCGCCGGCCGACGCGGTCGCCGAACGACTGCTCGCGTTCTTCGGCCCGTCCTGGCCGCGGTAGACAGAGTGCATCCCAGACCGCGGAGGTGCGGATGGACATCGTCGTTCGAGGGAAGAACGTTGAGATCGGGAAGCGGTTGCGGGCCACGGCGGAGGAGAAGATCTCCAAGCTCGAACGGTTCGCGCACGACCTGACCCGGGTCGAGGTCGACTTCTCCGAGATCAAGAATCCGAGAGTCTCCGACAACGAGCTCTGCGAGGTCACGCTCCACCTCCCACGTCACTTCGTGAAGGCCCACGCCGCCGCGATCGACAAGCTCGCGGCCCTCGATCTGACGGTCGACAAGCTCGAGCACCAGCTGACGCGACTCAAGGACAAGCGCGTTGCCCGGAACCACCCTCGGCGTCGGAAGCTCCGGGAACCGGCGCCACTCGTGCTCGACGAGGCCGACGAGGCCGATGCGGTCGGCAACGGGCTCGCGCCCGAAGGTGACTGGTCGGAGGGCGAAGCCCTGCTCCTGCGGACCAAGCAGTTCGAGATGAAGCCGATGCCCCCGGAGGAAGCGGCGCTCCAGCTCGAGCTCCTCGGGCACAGCTTCTACCTGTTCGCCAACTCCGAGAGCGGCAAGCCGTCGGTCATCTACCGCCGACGCGACGGCCACCTCGGCCTCATCGAAGGCGGATGATCGAAGGCTGGGAATGCGCATGATCCGCGTGGTGGTGGTCGACGACCACGCGCTGTTCCGCCGTGGGCTCGAGAACGTCTTGTCGGGTGAGCCCGACCTCGAGGTGGTCGGTGAGGCCGGCGACGGCCTCGAGGCGCTCGAGGTCTGTGCGGCGCTCACGCCCGATGTCGTCCTCATGGACGTCCGGATGCCCGGGGCCTCGGGGATCGAGGCCACGCGCAAGATCCGAGAGGCCCGACCGGAGACGCGCATCGTCATGCTGACCGTGTCCGACGACGAAGACGATCTGTTCGGGGCGCTCCGAGCCGGGGCCAACGGCTACCTGCTGAAGGAGGTCTCGATCGACGAGGTCGCCGACGCGGTGCGGGTCGTCGCCCGGGGCCACAGCCTGATCTCACCGTCGATGGCATCCAAGCTCCTCGGTGAGTACAACCGGCTCGCGGCGCGGGCGGAGATCCGCCAGCGGACCGACTCCGCCTCGCTCACCCAACGGGAGCTCGAGGTGCTCCGCCTGGTCGCCGACGGTCTCACGAATCGCGAGATCGCCCGGGAGCTCTACATCGCCGAGAACACGGTGAAGAACCACGTCCGCAACATCCTCGACAAGCTCCATCTGCATTCCCGGATGGAGGCCGTCGTCTTCGCGATGCGGGAGAAGCTGCTCGACCTGGATTAGCCGGACCGGCCGGTAGACTCGCGGTCGATGGGCCTGTTCAAGAAGATCCTCCACGCGGGCGAAGGCCGGAAGCTCAAGCTGCTCCAGTCGATCGTCCCCGAAGTCTCCGCCTTCGAACCCGAGTTCGAACGCATCTCCGATGCCGAGCTCGCGTCGCGCACGATCATGTTCCGGGAGCGCCTCGCGAACGGGGAGGATCTCGACGATCTGCTCCCCGAGGCGTTCGCCGTCGTCCGGGAGGCCGGTCGGCGCGTGCTGGGCCAGCGGCACTACGACGTCCAGATCATGGGCGGCGCCGCGCTGCACCTCGGGTGGGTCGCCGAGATGAAGACCGGTGAGGGCAAGACGCTCGTCGCCACGCTCCCGGCGTACCTCAACGCGCTCGCGGGAAACGGCGTCCACCTCATCACGGTGAACGACTATCTCGCGACGCGCGACGCCGAGTGGATGGGCAACGTCTACGGGTTCCTCGGGATGCAGACCGGCATCGTCGTCCCCGACATCGACGACTGGAACGAGAAGCGGCGCGCGTACGCGGCCGACATCACCTACGGCACGAACAACGAGTTCGGGTTCGACTACCTCCGCGACAACATGGCCGGCTCGAAGGAAGAGCAGGTGCAGCGCGGGTTCAACTACGCGATCGTCGACGAGGTCGACTCGATCCTGATCGACGAGGCCCGGACGCCGCTCATCATCTCCGGCCGCGCCGACGATGCCCACGACCTCTACGTGAAGTTCGCCCGGGTGGTCCGCGGCCTCACCCGCGACCGCGACTACGAGGTCGACGAAGCGAAGCGCACCGTTGTGCCGACCGAAGAGGGGATCGGCCGGGTCGAGAAGGCGCTCGGCGTCAACAACCTCTACGACCACGTGAACCAGAACTTCGTCCACCAGCTCCAGGCCGCCCTCAGGGGCAAGGAGCTCTTCAAACGCGACGTCGACTACGTGGTGCAGGACGGCGAGGTCAAGATCGTCGACGAGTTCACCGGCCGGATCCTCGAGGGTCGGCGCTGGTCGGAAGGGCTCCACCAGGCGGTCGAGGCGAAGGAGAGCGTCCGCATCAAGGAGGAGAACCAGACCCTCGCGACCGTGACGCTCCAGAACTACTTCAAGCTCTACGAGAAGTTGTCGGGGATGACCGGCACGGCGCTCACCGAGGCCGGCGAGTTCGCCCACACCTACGGCCTCGAGGTCGTGACGATCCCCACGAACCGTCCCGGCCAGCGCGCCGATGAGCCCGATCTCATCTACAAGTCGGAAGAGGCGAAGTTCAACGCCGCCGCCGACGACATCGCGGAGCGCCACGAGAAGGGCCAGCCGGTGCTGGTGGGCACGATCTCCGTCGAGAAGTCTGAGCTGCTGTCGCGGCTGCTCGACAAGCGCGGGATCCCGCACGCGGTCCTGAACGCGAAGCAGCACGAACGCGAAGCGCACGTCGTCACCCAGGCGGGCCGACCCTACGGCGTCACCGTGGCCACCAACATGGCCGGTCGCGGTGTCGACATCCTGCTCGGGGGGAACCCCGAAGGGCTGGCCGAGGTCGAACTGCGGGCCGAAGGGCTCACCACCGCGGAGGCGCCCGAGCGCTTCGCCGAGCTGGTGACCAAGGCCAAGGCCGACTGCAGCGCCGAGGGCGATCACGTCCGCGCCAGTGGCGGTCTCTACGTGCTCGGCACCGAGCGCCACGAGAGTCGTCGCATCGACGACCAGCTCCGCGGTCGGTCGGGTCGTCAGGGCGATCCGGGTGAGAGCCGCTTCTACCTCTCGCTCGAAGACGACCTCATGCGGTTGTTCGCGACCGGGGCCATGAACTGGGTCATGGGCAAGGCGTTCCCCGACGACCTCCCGCTCGAGGCGAAGATGGTCACCAAGGCGATCGAACGCGCGCAGCGGACGGTCGAAGACCGCAACTTCGAGATCCGCAAGGACGTCCTCAAGTACGACGAGGTGATGAACGAGCAGCGCAAGGTGATCTACAAGCGCCGCCAGCAGATCCTCGACGGCGGCGACCTCCGGGAGGAGACCGTCGCGTCGATCGAGGGTGCCGTCGGTCGCCTCGTCGACACCTTCGCCCTCTCCGACTACGAGGAGGAATGGGAGATCGGGGAGCTCGTCACGCAGGCGAACCTCGTCTTTCCCACGAAGGTCACCAAGGAACAGGTCGAGTCGCTGTCGTCACGCGACGACTTGCGGTCGCTCTTCCTCGACGACGCGGTCGCGCAGTACGAAGCCAAGGAACAGACGCTCGGCGCGGAGACGATGCGCGAGATCGAGCGTCGGGTGATGCTCTCGGTGATCGACCAGCACTGGCGCGAGCACCTCTACGAGATGGACTACCTCCGCGAGGGCATCAACCTCAGGGCCATGGGCCAACGCGATCCGCTCGCGGAGTGGCAGCGCGAGGGCTACGACATGTTCGAAGCCATGATGGGTCAGATCCAGGACAACTTCGTCAGTTACGTGTTCCACCTCGAGGTCGTCGCCGACGACGCGCCGGCTCGGCCCGCGCAGAACCTCAAGTACAGCGCGCCCGACGAGAACGTGCAGGGTGCGAGTGCCCTCAGGTCGACTGCGGCGTCGATGCCGCCCGACGAACAGGCGACCCTGCACGACGCGCCCGGCAACACCGCGCTCGCGCAGGCCGAACCCGAGGACATGAAGCCGGTCAGGGTCGAGAAGACTCCGGGACGCAACGAACCCTGCTACTGCGGGAGCGGCAAGAAGTTCAAGCTCTGCCACGGGCGGTAGGTCTGGTCGAATCCGCCGGGTCAAACCTCGACGGTGACGGTGTCGCCGATCGCGACGGCGCCGGGGGTGCGGACCGTTGCGTACGCGCCGATGATCTGGTTGGCGCCCCGGACGACGGCGCGCAGGACGCCCCGGTCCTCGGGGAGATCGGCGAACGGACGCGTCACCATCACGCAGCGTGGACAACCGGTCACGACGTCGAGGGTGACCGGACCGATCCGGATCGACCGACCGACCCATGCCAGCTCGGGCCACCGTTCGTCGGACTCGGGCGCGTCGACGACGAGGTTCGGCCGGAATCGTCGAACGTCGATCTGCGAACCCGGCGCGATCGCGGCGAGGTTGTCGAGTGACTGCCGGGTGACGAGGAGGATAGGGAACGCGTCGAAGTAGGTACCGAGCGGCGATTCGTACTCGACGATCTCGGGCGGGAACACGCTCAGGTCGGGGAGGGGTTCGTCGGGCTCGCGACCGAAGATGGCGCGCAGTTCGGTGTCGATGTCGTCGGAGTCGGCCGCGCCGCGTCGGTAGTGGTCGAGCGAGTCGGCGGGGAGCAGCGGCCAGAGCGTCACGCGGTGGTCGAGGGCTGCCGAGAGGCGGATGTCGACGTCGGAGCCGTCGGACGCGACCGTGGTGCCGTCGGGGAGCGTGATGTCGATCGCGGGTGGTGTCGATCCGATCTCGGGCTCGCGGCGGTACCGGGCCGCGAGCTGCATGAGGCTCCCGATCTTCTTCGCGCCCCGGATCCCGCCCCGTTCCTCGTCGCGAACGGCCCAGCCCCGGTCGCCGGCGATCCCGTTCGTCCCGAGCGCCGCCGCCGGTAGGGATTCCCCTTGCATGCTCTTCGCCGGATATCGCCACACCGCTGTCACCGAAGCCATCGCGAGATCGTACCGACTCGGTGGTCGAATCCATTCCGCAGGCTCGACCGCCCACCGATGTCCGGACCCGTGGCCCACCCCCGCCCGCTCCACTACTTCTCCTGCTCACGGAAATCGACGGCCGTTAGCATGACCGGTCGTGCGTGATTTCCGTGACGACCTTGCCGATCTCCGCCGACGCATCGTCGACGCCCACGGCTACCTCCGGATCGATGAAGGCCGCACTCGCCTGGCCGAGCTCGACGCCGAGGCGACCAGCCCTGATCTCTGGGACGACCCCGACCAGGCGCGGGCCGTGACCACGGAGGCGGCGAGGGTCCGGGAAGACATCGACCTCGTCGACGGGCTCGGCGCCCGCCTCTCGGATCAGGAGATCTTGTTCGAGCTCGGTCGCGAAGAAGGCGACGACTCCGTCGCGCCCGAGATCGAGACGGGGATCACGAGCCTGACGCGCGAGCTCGACCGGCTCGAGCTGCGCGCGCTGTTCACCGGCGAGCACGACGAGCGCGACGCGATCTGTGCGATCAACTCCGGCGCGGGTGGCACCGACGCGCAGGACTGGGCCGAGATGCTGCTCCGCATGTACACGCGGTGGGCGGAGAAGCGCGGTTTCGAGGTCGAGCTCGACGAGGTTTCGACGGGCCAGGAGGCCGGCATCAGCTCGGCGACGTTCACCGTCAAGGGTCGCTACGCGTATGGATTGCTCACGGGCGAGAAGGGGGTGCATCGTCTCGTGCGGTTGTCGCCGTTCGATTCGCAGCACCGGCGCCAGACTGCGTTCGCGAGCCTCGAGGTGGTTCCGTCGCTCGAGGCGGCCGAGGTGCCCGAGATCGACCCGACCGAGCTCCGCGTCGACACCTACCGCTCGTCGGGTGCCGGTGGTCAGCACGTGAACGTGACCGACTCCGCGGTTCGGCTCACGCACCTCCCGACCGGCATCGTCGTCTCGTGCCAGAACGAGCGGTCGCAGACCCAGAACAAGGCGCGCGCGATGCAGATCCTCGCAGCGCGCCTGGTCCAACGTCAGCGCGAGGAGCAGAAGTTGGAGCTCGAGCGGCTCGCGGGGGAGAAGCGCGAGGTGGCGTGGGGGAGTCAGATCCGTTCCTACGTGCTCGCCCCGTACCAGATGGCGAAGGACGAACGGACCCGGATGGTCGACGGCCGGGAGGAACCGGTCTTCGAGACCGGCAACGTCAATGCGGTGCTCGACGGCGATCTCGACGACTTCATGGAGGCCTTCCTCCAGTGGCGACGCCAGCGGGGCAGCGGATAGCCGCAGGTCACCCACGCGTCGCTGCAGGTCAAGGAGTCCATGACCTGAGATCGCGCTCCGTGTTTGTTACCCTCTCCGGACCGCATGATCCGCTTCGAGCAGGTCTCCAAGATCTACAAGGGTGGCGTCGCCGCGCTCCGTGACGTCTCACTCGACGTACAGAAAGGCGAGTTCGTCTTCCTCGTCGGCCCATCGGGCTCGGGGAAGTCGACGTTCCTTCGTCTGCTGTTGCGCGAGGAGGGCGTCACGTCGGGCCGGATCATCGTCGCGGGCCGCGACATCTCGCGCCTCGCCACCTGGAAGGTCCCGCAGCTCCGGCGCAACATCGGCACGGTGTTCCAGGACTTCAAGCTCCTGCCGAACAAGACCGTGTACGAGAACGTGGCGTTCGCCTCCGAGGTGATCGGCCGGCCCCGTCACGTCACCCGGGCCCAGGTCCCGCAGATCCTCGATCTCGTCGGACTCTCGAAGAAGGCCGACAACTTCCCTCACGAGCTCTCCGGCGGTGAGCAGCAGCGGGTCTCGGTGGCGCGGGCATTCGTGAACCGGCCGTTGATCCTGCTCGCCGATGAACCGACGGGAAACCTCGACCCGGCCACGACTGTCGGGATCATGCGCCTGCTCGACCGGATCAACCGCACCGGCACGACCGTGTGCATGGCGACCCACGACTCGCGCATCGTCGACTCGATGCGACGACGGGTCATCGAGCTCGACCATGGTTCCCTCGTCCGCGACCAGGCTCGCGGCGTCTACGGCGTCGGGAGCTGACGACGCGATGATGGCCAAGTTCAACTACTTCGCGCGCGAAACCCTCATCTCGTTGCGTCGCAACCTGCTCATGACGCTCGCCGGGATCCTCACGGTGACCGTCTCACTGTTCCTCTTCGGCGGGATCATGTTGCTGTCCAGCGTGGTCGACAACGGCACCGAGAAGTGGAAGGGCGGGGTCGAGGAAGAGGTCTACATGAAGGTCGACGCGACGCAGTCGCAGATCGACGGCGTCCAGTCGCGACTCACTGCGGATCGCGACGTGAAGAGCTTCAAGTTCATCTCGAAGGAACAGGCGCTCGAGGAGGCGAAGAAGCTCTTCAAGGAAGACTCCGATCTCTTCGAGAGCATCAGCGCCGCCGACCTCCCGGCTTCGTTCCGGGTCGCGCCGCAGCGGGCCGAGCTCACCGAGACGATCGCCGACCGGTTCCGGAGTCAGCCCGGCGTCGACGAGGTGAACACCGCCTCGAAGGCGGTGAAGGGCCTGCTCTCGTTCACCCGCTGGGTGCGGTTCCTGTTCATCGGCCTGTCGCTGGTGCTCCTCGCGTCGTCGCTCTTCCTCATCGTGAACACGATCCGCCTCGCGACGTTCGCGCGCCGACGTGAGATCGAGATCATGAAGTTGGTCGGCGCGTCGAACTGGTTCGTGCGGATTCCGTTCATGGCCGAAGGACTCGTACAGGGTCTGCTCGGCGGGGGAATCGCGGTCGGCGCGGTCTACCTCCTGAAGGTGTTGCTCGCCAACGTGCTCGACAACGCGACGACCGGCATCTTCAACGGCTGGTACGTCACCTCCGGCGACGCCGCGAGAATCGGCTTCATCGTGCTGCTGCTCGGCGCAGGGATCGGCCTCACCGGCTCGATCGTGGGCCTCCGCCGCTTCGTCAAGACATAACTTCTGGTCGACTCCGCTGCGCCGCCTCGATCGCCCACCGACGAGCGAGCCGCCGGGGGGGGGGGGGGGGCGGCGGCGGCGCGTCGTGTCCGGTGCAGCGAGCCCGTTACTTGTTTTGTTGGGGGGTGTTGGGGTGGTAGGGGA
>JBBRHS010000041.1:0-13373 GCA_038222385.1 Acidimicrobiia bacterium | reverse complement strand
GTGCGTCGGGCGTCTTCGTCGAGCCACCCCTGCGCTACGGGCAGATGCTCGAAGCCGTCGCCGGCGCGCGCGTGGTGGTCACCGACTCGGGTGGACTCCAGGAAGAAGCCGCGTGGTTCGGGGTGCCGGTGGTGGTGCTCCGTCGATCGACGCCTCGATGGGAAGGCGTTCTGGCCGGGACCTCTGCGCTCACCGGGCTCGACTCGAGCCGCGCCCTCGCGGCGGCCCGATCGTTCATCGATCCGGTCGCGCAGCGGCGCGCCGCGGCCGCGCCCTGTCCCTACGGTGACGGTCACGTGGGCTCGCGGATCACGTCGGTGCTCAGCGATCCTGCAACCCGCGCGCTCGTCACCGTCGCCGAACCGGACCTGACCACCACGTTGCCCCACCAGGTCTCGGAGCTCTCGTTCGAGGAGATCGCCGGATGATCGACGCCGTGCTCTTCGATCTCGACGACACCCTCTCCCCGCAGGCGGCGTGGCTCGACGGGGCCTGGACCGCCGTCGCGTTGCGGGCCGGCGAACTCGGGGCACCCGAGACGTCGTTGCGCGCCGCGCTGGAGGCCGTAGCGGCCGAGGGCACCGACCGTGGGCACATCATCGATCGGGCGCTGGAGACCATCGGACGGTCCGACGTCCCGGTCGCGCCGCTCGTCGCTGCGTTCCGGAGCCACGCACCGACCCGGTTGCGGCCGTACCCGGGGGTCCGGTTCGCGCTGGAGCAGATGCGGCGACGGGTCCCGATCGGTCTCGTCACCGACGGTGACCCCGCGATCCAACGCTCGAAGATCGACGCGCTCGGCCTCGACTTCGACACCGTCGTCCTCAGCGACGAGCTCGGACGGGCCCACCGCAAACCGGATCCGGCACCGCTCGAACTCGCGCTCGAACGCCTCGGAGTCACCGCGGAGCACGCGGTGATGATCGGTGACCGGCCCGGCAAAGACGTCGCCGCGGCACGAGCCGTCGGCATGCGGGCGGTCCGCGTCCGCACCGGCGAGTACGCCGATCTCCCCGACGACCCCGCCCCGTGGCGGAGCCTGCCCGACGTCGCCGCGGCCTGCGCGCTCCTCGACACCCTCCTCCCCCGGCGGGCGGTCAGCCGGGCCTGAACCGGCTCCGGGCCGCTCGGTTCGACGGAGTCGATCGCCGGCGGTCGGCGTGGAAGGATGCCGAGATGCTGAAGCTCCTCGGGCGGGTTCTGTTCCTCGGCCTCGTTGCGGCCGCCGTCTACGCGCTGTGGAAGAAGCTCACCGGCGCCGACGATCCCTACGCCGCCCCCACCCCGTTCACGCCGACCCCGTTCACGCCGACCGTGGTCCCGGACCCCGCCGTGGTCCCGGCACCTTCGGTCGCGACACCCGAGGCGACGGCCACGGCAGCAGCGTCAGCGACCACGTGGGTCGAGCCCGACGACGGGGCGTGCCCGATCTCGCACCCCGTGAAGGCGAAGCTGTCGAGCAGGATCTTCCACGTTCCCGGCGGTCAGAACTACGACCGCACGAAGGCCGACCGCTGCTACTCCGACGCCGCCTCCGCCGAAACCGACGGCCTCCGCCAAGCCAAGCGCTAGTCGAGTTCGATGGCCTGGGCGAAGAGGATGCCGGGGCGGGCGGTGAGCGCGTCGATGACGTCGGGGGCGACGACGACGTCGAGTGAGAGGACCATGAGCGCGGCGTTGCCGTCGGGACCGCGTCCGACGTCCATGTCGGAGATGTTGATCCCGGCCTCGCCGAGCACGGTGCCGACGGTGCCGATCATCCCCGGGCGGTCGTCGTTGTGCACCACGAGCATGTGGCGCGTCGGCGGCAGGTCGACGAGGTGGTCGTCGATGCCCACGATGCGGGGGAGCTCCTGCGTACCGGTCAACGTCCCGGCGACCTGGACGGAACGGCCCGCGATCTGGCCGCGCAGGGTGACGAGGTTCACGTAGTCGCGCGCCGCACCCGAGGTGGTCTCGCGCACCGTGAGGCCGCGCTCCTTGGCGATCTGCGGTGCGTTCACGAACGACACCGGCACGTCGACCACCGGGGCGAGCACCCCCTTCAGCACCGCGAGAGTGAGCGCCTTGCAGTCGTAGTCGCCGATCGCACCCTCGTAGCTGATCTCGAGCACGTCGACCACACCACCCGTGAGCGCGGTGAACAGGCGACCCAGCCGCTCGGAGAGCGGCAGGAAGGGCTGCACCGTGGCGTTCGCCTCGTTGGCGGCGAGGTTCACCGCGAACGGCACGAACTCGCCCTTCAGCGCCAGCACGACCTGCTCGGCGATCGTCTGGCCGGCCTTGTCTTGCGCCTCGGCGGTCGACGCCCCGAGATGCGGCGTGACCACCACCGTCGGGAGCTCGAAGAGCGGGCTCTCGGTGGTCGGCTCCTTCACGAACACGTCGAGGGCGGCTCCGGCGATGCGACCCTCGCGCACCGCGTCGGCGAGCGCTTCCTCGTCGACGATGCCCCCGCGCGCGGTGTTCACGATGCGGAGGTTCGGCTTCGCCTTCAGCAGCGCGTCGCGCCCGATCAGCCCGAGGGTCTCGGGCGTCTTCGGCAGGTGCACGGTGAGGAAGTCGGCCACGGCCAGCAGTTCGTCGAGCGTCGACACGAGCTGCACGCCGAGCTGACGGGCCCGATCAGCGCTCACGTACGGGTCGTAGGCCACGAGCTGCATCCCGAACGCGAGTGCCCGCTGCGCGACGAGCACCCCGACCCGACCGAGGCCGACGATCCCGAGCGTCTTGCCGTGGAGCTCGACGCCGGTCCAGCGGGACCGGTTCCACTCGCCCGCCTTCAGATCTCGATGGGCCTGCGGGACGTTGCGGGCCTGGGCGAGCAGCAACGCCATCGTGTGCTCCGCCGCCGACAGCACGTTCGACTGCGGCGCGTTCACCACCATCACGCCGTGCTGGGTCGCGGCGGCGACGTCGACGTTGTCGAGGCCGATCCCGGCCCGACCGACCACCACGAGGTCAGTGCCGGCTTCGAGCACTTCGGCCGTGACCTGCGTCGCACTGCGGATCACGAGCGCCGATGCACCCTTGACCGCCTCGACCAGCGCCGCGGGGGAGAGGTCGAGCTGCTCGTCGACCACGAGGCCTACGGCGCGCATCGCGTCGAGGCCGCTCTCGGCCAGCGGCTCGGCGACCAGGACGCGTTCGCCGCTCACGCGAGCAGCTTGGCGATGCGCTGGACGCCTTCGACGAGATCGTCGTCGCCGAGCGCGAACGACAGGCGCGCGTACCCCGGCGCACCGAATGCCTCGCCCGGCACCATCGCGACACGGGCTTCGTCGAGGAACACTTCGCACAGCTCCAGACTCGTGGTGGGCATCCGGCCACCGATCTCGCGGCCGAGGACCCCTTCGAAAGACGGGAAGCAGTAGAACGCGCCCTGGGGTTCCATGCACTCCACACCCGGGATCGCTGCGAGCATCTCGTACATCGTGCTCCCGCGACGGGTGAAGGCGGCCCGCATCTCCTCGACGGCCATGAGGTCGCCGGTGACCGCCGCGACCGCGGCGCGTTGTGCCACGTTCGACACGTTCGACGTGGTGTGCGACTGGAAGTTGGTCGCGGCTTTCACCACGTCGGCCGGGCCGATCATCCAGCCGACCCGCCAACCGGTCATCGCGTAGGTCTTCGCCACACCGTTGAGGACGATGCAGGTGTCGGCCAGCTCGGGGACGAGCGTCGGCATGGAGCTGAACCGGTGGGCGCCGAAGGTGAGGTGCTCGTAGATCTCGTCGGTGAGCACCCAGATGCCGTGCTCGACCGCCCAGCGTCCGATCGCCTCGACCTCTTCCGGCGGGTAGACCGCGCCGGTCGGGTTGCTCGGCGAGACGAAGAAGATCGCCTTCGTACGGGGGCTACGGGCCGCTTCGAGCTGCTCGACCGTGACCCGGAAGCCCGACGCCGCGGTGGTCGACAACGGCACCGTGATCCCGCCCGCGAGTTGGATGGTCTCGGGGTAGGTGGTCCAGTACGGGGCCGGCAGGAGCACTTCGTCGCCCGGGTCGAGGATCACCTGACACGCGTTGTACACGGCGTGCTTCCCGCCGTTGGTGACCACGACCTGGGCCGCGGAGCAGCCGTACCCGGAGTCGCGCATGGTCTTCTCGGCGATCGCGGCGCGGAGGTCGGGGAGGCCCGGCGTCGGTGAGTAGTGATGGTTCGCGGGGTCGGCGCACGCAGCCGCAGCGGCCGCGACGATGTGGTCGGGCGTCGGGAAGTCGGGTTCGCCGGCGCCGAAACCGATCACCGGCTCGCCCGCGGCCTTCAGGGCTTTCGCCTGGGCATCGACCGCCAAGGTCGCCGACTCGGCGATCGCGGCGATCTTGGAGGAGATCCGGGCCATGCACCCATGCTCGCACACAGGCGACGAGGGCTCCTGATCGATTTGCCCCGACCGGCGACATCGCAGTTCCGGGTGCCGCATTCCCCGCTTCGGGCGAGCGCTCCCCTACCCTGGTTCGCCATGCCGGCGAGGAGGACGATCGCAGGCGTCATCGTGGGCGCGTTCGTCGCGGCCTCGATCGCGCTCGGGGGTGGGGCCGCGACCGCTGCGGCCCGCCCGGCGCTCGACGAGACGCAGCTTCCGATCGCCTACCTCGTGGCCGATGCCGACACCGGAGCGATCATCGCCGTCCGCAACGAGCGCCAGGCAGTCCCCCCGGCGAGCGCGATGAAGCTCGTCACGGCCCTCGCCGCACTCGAGACCCTTCCCCTCGACGCCACGCTCTCGGTGAGCGCACTCGCGGCCCGCCAGCCGGCGATGAACATCAACATGAAGGAGGGCCAGGAGTGGCGGTTCACCGACGCGCTCCACGCCCTGTTGATGGCGTCGGCGAACGACGCCGCGTACGCGATCGCCGAGAACGCATCAGGGAGCCTCGAGCAGTTCGCGTCCGACATGCAGGCCGCCGGCGAACGCTGGGGTCTGCGCGACAGCACGCTCAGCGACCCGGCCGGCCTCGACGCCGAGGGCGAAGGGTTCCGCAACGGCAGCACCATGAGCGCCTACGACCTCGCGATCGTGGGCCGCAACGCCGTGGCGGTCCCGGCGATCGCGGAGCCGGCGAAGCTCCTCGAGTACGCCTTCACCGACCCCACCGGCCTCGACCGGACCGTCCCGAACCACAACGACACCTGGCTCAACGGCTACGCGGGCGCCACCGGCCTGAAGCCCGGGTTCACCGAGAAGGCCAACCGCACGCTCGTCGCGAGCGCCACCCGCAACGGCCGCACGTGCGTGGCGGTCGTGCTCGGGATCTACGACGTCGACGGATGGGCAGCCAAGCTCAACGACCAGTGCTTCGCCACGCCGGTCGCGGCCCAGAAGGGTGCAGAGCGCCTTCCGGCGGTGCGGGTCGCGACCGTCGACGCCCGCCGAGCCGTGATCGATGGTTTCCCGCGCGCCCTCGGTGCGCCGGCCCTCGGCTCCGCCGCCACCACCGGGTCGGGCCCCGCGGATCCCGAGCCGGAGCCGACCGCCCCCGACGAGCCCGAACGCGAGCTTGCCGCCGCGCAGGTCGAGCGGGACACCTCCGAGGTCGCGACCGAAACCGTCGCGGCAACCGGTGGCGGCGGTCGCTTCACGTTCCGCAACCTGCTCATCATCGCCGTCGCGCTTCTGGTCGTCGTCGTGCTGCTCCGGCGACGGGCGGTGAAGCGACAGCGTCAACGCCGCATGGCCCGCCAACGCATGCTCGCCGACGCCCGTCGTCGAGGCGTGCTCCACGTCCTCGACCCCGAAGGAACCGGCGAGGTCTCCCACGTGAACGTGGTCCCGAGAAACGGACGCCGCCCCCGCACCCGCGCGTGATCAGGAGACGCAGCGGAGTCGGCGGACACGCCCGAGAAGGACCCGAGCAGGTGAGCGATCGAGCCGACGCAGCGAAGTCGACCAGAGATCAGGCGACGGCTTCGCTCTCGCTTCCGAAGGCGTGGAGGTCGGCGAGGCGCAGGTCGTTGGAGAAGATCTCGACGATCGGCTCGTCGAGGTTGAGGCGCCGCTGGATGACGCGGATCTCGTTCTCCTGGTTGTAGAGCATCAACGTGACGGCCACGCCCTTGGCCCCGGCACGCGCGGTACGACCGGAACGGTGGAGGTACGCCTTCTGGTCCTCGGGCGGGTCGTAGTGGATCACGACGTCGACCTCGTCGATGTGGAGACCACGGGCCGCGACGTCGGTGGCGACGAGCGCCGGGACCTTGCCCGACGCGAAGTCCTTCAGCGCCGCCTCACGGGCCGACTGGCGCAGGTCGCCGTGGATCGCACCGGCCTTCACCCCTTCGCGCTCGAGTTGGGTGACGAGACGGTCGGCGCCGCGCTTGGTGCGCATGAACAGCAGCGTGCGTCCGTTGGTGCGACAGATCTCGGCCGCCACCTTCACCTTGTCCATCTGGTGGACGAGCAGGAATCGGTGCACCATCTCGTCGACGGTGACTTCCTGGGCCTCGACCTCGTGGTACGTCGGGTCGGTGAGGTAGCGCTGGACGAGCCGGTCGATCGCTCCGTCGAGCGTCGCCGAGAACAACAACGTCTGGTGCACCGACTCGATGCGGTGGAGGATCTTCTGCACCTGGGGCATGAAGCCCATGTCGGCCATGCGGTCGGCTTCGTCGAGCACGAGCACCTCGACGTCGCTGAACGAGAGCTCCTTGCGCTCCATGAGGTCGATGAGGCGACCGGGAGTGCCGATCACGACGTCGACGCCCTTCTGGAGCGCGGTGATCTGCGGTTCCATCGACACGCCGCCGTAGACGGCGCGCACGACCTTGCCCGTCGCCTTGCCCAGCGGGCCGAGCACCTGCTTGACCTGGTTGGCGAGCTCACGGGTCGGTACGAGCACGAGAGCGCGCGGCCGGTGCGGCTCGGCCTGACCGATGCGCTCGAGGAGCGGGATGCCGAACGCGAGCGTCTTGCCCGATCCGGTCTTGGCCTTGCCGCACACGTCGCGTCCGGCGAGGCCGTCGGGCAAGGTGAGCGTCTGGATCGCGAACGGCTCCTCGATGCCCGAAGCCTGCAGTGCGGCGACGAGTGGAGCCGAGACGCCGAGCGCCTCGAAGGTGAGAGCTGTCATGTTCCGGGTGACCTTTCGCAGTCGTGGGTGGGGCCGGTGGGTCGTCCTCGGCGACGGTCCCCGGCCGGGCGGCCCCTGTACGAGGGGTGATCGGCCCACGAGCGGCGGTGAGGTGACCCTCGGGCGTTGCTCGGATCCGCATCTTCTGGTCGGACCCGGACAACTGCTCCGGAACCCCAGGCTACCAGTCGATTGCCGAGCCCGTGAACGAGCGATACCGTCCCGCCGTGGACCTACCGTTCTCGACCAGGGTGATGAGCGTCGACAACGCCACCGTGATCTTCGTGGAGGGCGAGATCGACATGGCGACGGCCGGGCGCCTCCGAGACGCGCTCGAGCCGCACATGGGCCCGGAGCAGACCATCGTCCTCGACCTGTCGGGGGTCGAGTTCATGGATTCGTCGTGCCTGCGGGTGCTGGTCCAGGCCCGGGGGAAGCTCACCGGCGACGGTGGTTCCCTCGTCCTGCGGAATCCCTCCCCCGCCGCCCATCGGCTGCTGTCGGTCGCGGGGGCCGAGTACCTCCTCGCCGAAGACGCCGACGAGAACCCGCAAGTCGACTGACCCCGCACCACTCCTCGCCCGACAGCTCCTCCTCGAAGGTCCGCCTGAGCCCGGCTCTCAGGATGAGCCGGTGGGTGCTCTCCGAGCGGCCAGACTCTTGGCGTGCGGGTGCTGGTCATCGAAGACGAGGTCCGCCTCGCGGAGGCGGTCGCCGACGGCCTCCGGGCCGAGGGATTCGAGGTCGAGATCGTCCACGACGGCCTCGTCGGGCTCGATCGCGCCCGGGCCGGGGAGTACGCCGCCATCGTGCTCGACATCCTCCTCCCTGGCCTGAACGGGTACCGGGTCTGCCGGACGCTCCGAGAGGAAGGCGTGATGACGCCGATCCTCATGCTGACCGCCAAGGACGGCGAGTACGACGAAGCCGAGGCCCTCGACACCGGTGCCGACGACTTCCTCTCGAAGCCGTTCTCGTTCGTGGTCCTCGTGGCCCGCCTGCACGCGCTCATGCGCCGCGGCCGCACCACCCGGGCCCGAACATTGCGGGTGGGAACGCTCGAGCTGGACCCCGCGAGCCGGGCCTGCAGCCGAAGAGACACCGAGATCAGCCTCACCGCGCGGGAGACGTCGTTGCTCGCGGTGCTCATGGACCGCTCCGACGCCGTGGTCGACAAGCGTGAGCTGCTCGAGGAGGTCTGGGGCGCCGACTTCACCGGTGACCCGAACATCGTCGAGGTGTACGTCGGGTACCTGCGGCGCAAGATCGACCAGCCCTTCGAGACCTCGACGCTCCTGACCGTGCGCGGTGTCGGCTACCGCCTGATCGGCGACTCGTGAGCGCGCCCCCCGACCGCGTCGTCGATCGCGGCGTCGATCGCGGCCCCGAGGCTGAACCCGAGCTCTCGCCGATGGCACCCGTCAGCCACTCGCTGCGGAGCCTGCGGTTCCGCATCACCCTCGCGTCCACCGTCGTGTTCGCACTCGCCATCGGCGCGGCGGCCGTCCTGTTGGTCGCGGCCGTGCGGACGTCGGTCGAGGACCAGATCCGCGCCGACTCGAACCAGGCGATCAACACCGTGAAGTCACGCATCCAGGCGGGGGTCTCGCCCGAATCGGTGTCGCTGCCGGTCACGGTCGACTTCTACGTGCTCGATCCGCGCGGGAACCTCGTCGCGGGCCGACCCTGGAACGAAGAGACCGAGCCCGTCATCGTGCGCGACTCGAACGGCAACGTGCGGGTCGTGATGCCGGGCGACGACCGCCCGATCGTGGTCTACGAGCGGGTCCGCACCCAGATCGGGACCGTCACGTTGGTCGCCGCGAGCCCACTCGAGGAGGTGAGCCGCAGCGTCGACGCGCTCGCCCGAGCCCTGTGGTTGAGCATCCCGGCACTGGTCGTGACCGTCGCCCTGCTCGCGTGGTGGCTCGTCGGACGCGCGCTGCGACCCGTCTACGCAATGCGCACCGCGCTCGCGGAGATCAACGGTGCGAGCATGGACCAACGGGTGCCCGAACCCGGCACGGGCGACGAAGTCGACCAGCTCGCGCACACCATGAACTCGATGCTCGAGCGGCTCGAGCACGCGGCCGAGCGCCAGCGCCGGTTCGTGTCCGACGCGTCGCACGAGCTGCGCAGCCCGGTCGCGTCGATCCGCGCGACGGTCGAGGTCGCGCAACGACGCGGTCCCGAGACCGACTGGCCCGACGTAGCCCGGCGCGTGCTCGCCGACGACGAACGGCTCGAACGGATGGTCGACGAACTGCTCGAACTGGCCCGGCTCGACGAGACCCCCGAGGCGCTGCCGGAGGCCACCGTCGACCTCGACGACGTCGTGCTCGACGAAGTCGGTCGGTTCACCGACCGGGCCACCCTGCTCACCGACCGCGTCTCGGCCGGGCGCGTGCGCGGCAGCCGCTCGCAGCTCGAGCGAGTCGTACGCAACCTCCTCGACAACGCGGTGCGCCACGCCCGTTCGACGGTCGCGGTGTCACTCGGAGTGGTGTCACTCGGAGCGGAGGCGGGCCCCGTGCCCGTCGTGCGGCTGGCGGTCGACGACGACGGACCGGGGATCCCCGAGGCCGACCGGGAACGCGTCTTCGAGCGGTTCACACGCCTGCAGGAGGGCCGCGGCCGCGACGCCGGCGGGGCCGGACTCGGGCTCGCGATGGTGCGCGCGATCGTCGAGCGGCACGGCGGCACCGTGACCATCGCCACGAGCGAACGACTCGGGGGCGCCCGGTTCGTCGTCGACCTCCCCGTGGACGAGACTGACGGCAGTGACCCCGCCGTCCCCGAACCCCTCGACCGCTGACGCCGACGCCATCGTCGTCGGCTCGGGCCCCAACGGGCTCGTCGCGGCCAACCTGCTCGCCGATGCGGGCTGGTCGGTGCTCGTGCTCGAGGCCCAACCCGAGCCCGGCGGGGCGGTTCGCAGCGGTGAGCTCACCATCCCGGGTTTCGTGCACGACCGGTTCAGCGCGTTCTACCCGCTGGGCGCCGCGTCGCCGACCATCCGGTCGCTCCGACTCGAGGACCACGGGCTGCGGTGGAGCCGGGCCCCGCTCGTCCTCGCGCATCCCACGCCCGACGGGCGGTGCGCGGTGCTGTCGACCGATCTCGACGAGACCGCCGCGTCGCTCGACGACTACGCGCCCGGCGACGGCGACGCGTGGCGCGCCCTCGACCACCTCTGGCGGCAGACCCGAGGTCATGTCGTCGACGCGTTGCTCAGCCCGTGGTTCCCGACCCGCGCCACGCTCCAGCTCGCGGCCGCGGCCGGTCCGGTCGGGATGGCGAAGCTGACGAAGCTCGGGCTCGCATCGGCCGACGGACTCGCCCGACGGTTCCACGGCGAGGGTGGGGCGCTGCTCCTCGCCGGCAACCTGCTCCACACCGATCTCACCACCCGGTCGGTCACCGGCGGGATCTTCGCGTGGCTGCTCACGAGCCTCGGGCGCGAGCACGGCTTCCCGGTGCCCGAAGGCGGTTCGGGGAACCTCACCGCCGCGCTCGTCCGTCGTCTCGAATCCCGTGGCGGCACCGTGCAGTGCGACACCCGGGTGACGCGCGTCGACGTGCGCAACGGCCGCGCGGTCGGCGTCACGACCGCGGGTGGCAACTCGTTGCGCGCCGGCCGGGCGGTGCTCACCGACGTGAGCGCGCCCGCGCTCTACGGTCAGTTCCTCACCGGTGTGAAGCTCCCGGCCCGCGTCAGGTGGGGCATGCGCCGGTTCCGCTGGGACCATGCCACCGTGAAGGTCGACTGGGCGCTGTCGGGGCCGATCCCGTGGGAGTCGGAACCGGCTCGCCGGGCCGGCACCCTGCACATCGGTGCGTCGATGGACGCACTGGCAACGTTCGGCCAACAGCTGAAGGCCGGCCGGATGCCCGACACACCGTTCCTCCTGTTCGGGCAGATGACGACCACCGACCCGACCCGCTCACCCCCGGGCACCGAGACCGCGTGGGCCTACACCCACGTCCCCCAGCGAGGCTGGGACGACGGTCGCGATGCCGATGTCGTCGTCGGCCGCATGGAACACGAGATCGAGCTCCGTGCGCCCGGCTTCCGTGACCTCGTGCTGGCGCGGAGCGTCTCGACACCGACTTCGCTGCACGCGTCCGACGCCAACCTCGTCGGCGGCGCGGTGAACGGTGGGACCGCCGCGTTGCGCCAGCAGTTCGTGCTGCGCCCCGTGCCCGGTGGCGGCACTGCCCGCACGCCGGTGAAGGGCTTGTACCTCGCGTCGGCATCGGCCCACCCCGGAGGCGGCGTCCACGGCGCCTGCGGCGCCAACGCCGTCCACGCCCTCCTCGAAGACGAGCGCGCCTAGCTCGCCGAGCTGTCGAGATCAGCAGATCCCCGCGGTCCGCGCCTGCCCTCGTGACAAGATCGCCGCATGGCACGCTCGGGTCCCCGTCGCCTCGGTTCCGTGTTCGACGAGATCCCCGAGCTCTACCTACACGAACCTCGTCACGGATCGATTCGACGAGCGTGCAGTCGGCCTTGACCACTTTGCGCTCCGCGTTCCTGACCGGCCGCGCTCGAAGCATGGGCCGAACACCTCGATGACATCGGGATCGAGCACTCGGGCGTGCAGGAAGAGAACGGCGGACCGCTCATCGTGTTTCGGGATCCCGACAACATTCAGCCCGAACTCTGGGCGTTCGACCCCGATCTCATAGTCCTCGATCGACCCGCAGCGGGCGGGGCGGGCCGGGACCGAAGCGCATAGTGCCCTGATGGAGGATCGCGGGTAGGCCCCAGCCCGCGAAGCTTCAGGCGCGCTCATCGGTCTTGTCCCACCCTCGGAATCCGTTCCGGCCATGAGGCAGATCCGCGCTCTCCGGATGGTGCCGTACGAAACTTCCCTTTGGTCGGTCCGTGTGCCGGCCGATCCATAGCTGGACAGCGAAACCGGCGGGCGATTGGGGAGAGGCTCCGATGACCGAAGAGACGTGGTACGGAGCGCGGTTGATCCCGACGTCGGGGATCAAGGGCGCCGACGAACAGGAACGCCGTGCGACGTCGGCGTTGCTCGCGGTGATGGAGTCGGTGCGGGAGTTCGGTCGTGCGATCACGGCGCCTCTCGGCGCGCCGGCGGGCAACCTCGAGTGCTTCATCGAGGTGCCGTTCGATCTCGATGGCAAGCGTGTGCAGCCCGACGGCCTGATCCGCGTTACGCGTGGCGCGAAGACGTGGGTAGCGCTCGTCGAGGTCAAAACGGCTGGCAACGACCTCGGCGTTGATCAGCTGCACTCGTACCTCGACGTGGCACGCGGTCAAGGGTTCGACGCTCTGCTCACGATCTCGAATCAGATCGCGCCTGCGCCCGGTGGTCACCCGACCGACGTCGACAGGCGGAAGCTGAAGTCGGTCCGGTTGCATCATCTCTCGTGGACCGAGGTGCTCACAACTGCGGTGATGCAGAAGGTGCACCGCGGTGTCGCCGACCCCGATCAAGCGTGGATCTTGCAGGAGCTGATTCGCTATCTCGAGCACGAACGTTCCGGAGCGATGGAGTTCGGCGACATGGGACCGTCGTGGACGACGGTGCGTGACGCACTGACGGCGGGGACGCTGCGACCCACCGACGGAGGCCTCCTCGAGGTGGTTGGCCGATTCGATCAGTTGCTGCGCTACGCGTCGTTGCGGCTCGGCAAGCAGCTCGGGATCGAGGTGCAGCTCGTGCTGTCGAGGCGCGAACAGGGTGACCCGCGAGTGCGTGCCGAGCTGTTGGCCGATTCGCTCGTGCGGACAGGAGCGATGAGCGGCAGCCTGCGGATTCCGAACACGGTCGCGCCGGTGACGGTGACCGCGGATCTTCGGGCCGGCAGGGTGAGTACGTCGATCGATGTCGACGCCCCGAAGTCAGGGAAGCCAGTCACGCGGGTGAACTGGCTCGTGCGTCAGCTGAAGGACGCGCCCGGGTCGTTGCGGATCGATGCGCTCGCCCAGTACGACCGAGGGCCCGGCGCGTCGGAGCTCCTCGAGACGGTGCGTGCAGATCCGAACGTGCTCGTGACGGATGCCAAGCGAGAGCTGAAGACGTTCCACGTCTCACACTCGTGTCCGGCTGGCACGAAACGCGCCCGAGGACGGGGTTCATTCATCGATTCGGTGCTCGCGTGCCTCGACGGGTTCTACGAGTCGACGGTGCAAGTGCTCAAGCCGTGGTCGGCACCGCCTCCGAAGCTGCGTTCCGAGGGAATCGTCGACCATGAACCGAAGGTCGCTCCCTCGCTGTCGTCGACATCGATCTCGTCACAGGACGGCACTGAGAACGGGACGGGACT
>JBBRHS010000040.1:0-13405 GCA_038222385.1 Acidimicrobiia bacterium | reverse complement strand
CCCGCCGCGATCCTGTTCGCCGACCTCGAAGCGTCCTCACCGCTCGCCCGGCGCCTGTCGACCGCGAGCTACTTCGCGCTCGGCCGTCGCCTCGTTCGCGCCGCGGACCACTGCGTCATCGACGCTGGTGGTCTTGTCGGCCGCCATGCCGGGGACGGAGTCGTGGCGTTCTTCCTCGCCGAGACCGCAGGGGCGGAATCCGCCGCCGCCCGCGCCTGCATCACTGCGGCCCGAGAGCTCCGCGCGGCTCTCGGTGTCGTCGCCGAACGCAGCGGTCTCGCTCCCGAGGAGGTGGTCCTGCGCTTCGGCTTGCACTGGGGATCGATGCTGTACGTCGGCCAGATCACCACGGCCGGACGCTCGGAGGTCAACGCGCTCGGCGACGAGGTCAACGAGACCGCCCGTATCGAGGCCTGCGCCACCGGTGGACGTGCACTCGCCTCAAAGGGCCTCATGGAACGGCTCGAGCCCGAGGACGCCGTTGCCCTCGACGTCAACCCGGACGATGTGACCTACACCCCGCTCGGCGACCTCAGTACTGCGACCGAGAAGGCCCGACGGGACGCTCCCGCCATCGCCGTCTGCAACGTCTAGCACCGGACCTGACTTGAGCGGGTGACGAGAATCGAACTCGCGTTCTCAGCTTGGGAAACGCGTCGGGCGGTGCGTCGACCTGCATCGTCGCAGGTCAGCGGACTGCGCGGACGGTGCTGGACACCCCCGGATGACCCCGGCCGCGCGATGGACGCGCGATGGAACCGAGATCGCGCGCCGTTGGCCCGGTAGTTTCAGGAGAGGCCGAGGACGGTGGTCAGCGCTTCGTCGATGCCCCACATCTCTTCGGATGCAAGGTGGCCGACGCGCTTGCCGAGCCGTTGCGCGTCGACCGCGCCGAGCTGCTCGACGAGCACGCGCGTCGTCTCGCCGGCGATCTCGACCTCGGGTCGGAACGATGCCGGTTTCGCGCGGCGCGAGGTGGGCGCGACGATCACGACCGAGCGCGGGAGCAGCTCGTCGGCTTGCACGATCACTCCGTACCGCTCGCCGTGCTGTTCGTGGCCGATGCCCTTGGGGATCCGGAAGCGGTAGACCTCACCCCGGCGCACGCAGCGACTCCATCAGCGCCGCGACCGCCTGCATCTCGTCGCGGTCGTCGTTGTCGGCTTCGAGTGCAGCAGCCTCGGCGGCAAGCGCTTCGCGCTGGCGGAGCTGTTGCGCGGAGGCGAGCAAGGAGGAACGGATCGCCTCGGATCGGCTCATCCCCGATGCCTCGAGGCTCCGGAGCGCACGCTCCGCGTCGTCGTCGAGCCGGACCGAGATCGCCTTCGCCATAGCCGCAAGTATCACAATACGTGATACGGGAGTCAAGTTGGCGGCCGCAGCTGGCTCTGGCCTGTGGCACCGTGGCTGCTCGAGATCGGGCAATCGGGCGCGCTCGCGAGCGAGCGTGACCGCCCGGGCGCGGTGTCCGAGCCCTGCACGCCACCGACCCGCTGTTATACGGGTGCTCGCTTCTGGCTGAGGGATGGTGAACTGAACGTATTGACCCCGGCGTGTAACAGGTGTGGAAGCCACAGGCGTGGAGAAGCCGGAGCGAGCCGCGCTCCCTCTGCTCGCGTTCGACGAGTTCTTCCGGTCCGAGTACCGCCGCGTGGTTGGGCTTGCTGTTGTCCTCTGTGGGCAGCCGGCGGTTGCGGAGGAGCTGGCCCAAGACGCGTTCGTCTCTGCGTACCGCCACTGGCCTCGCGTCGTCGGCTATGACGACCCCGGAGCGTGGGTGCGGCGTGTAGTCGTGAATCTCGCAACCTCGGCCTTGCGCCGGCGCTCGCGGGAGGCTCGGGCGGTCGCACGGCTCGCGTTGCGTCGCCAACCCGAGGCACAGGATCCACCTGCTGCAGACGACGACTTCTGGCACGCAGTACGGGCCCTGCCACGCCGTCAGGCGCAATGCGTCGCGCTGCGCTACCTCGAGGACCGCACCGTCAACGAGATCGCCGCGGTGCTCCAGATCGCGCCACCGACGGTGCGCGTCCACCTCCACACCGCGCGCTCGACGCTGGCCGACCAGCTCGGCGAAGAACTCGACGAGGAGAAGCCATGACACTCGATCAGCGCGCGCGAATGCATGCTGCGACCCTGCGCGCCGAGCTCAACCAGATCGCGTTGCCCGAACCCCGCGGGGTGGTTCGCCGGGCCCGCCGACGCCGACAGATCGCTACGGCGTCTGTCGTCGTGCTTGTCGCCACAGCCCTGACCTCCTTCGTGGTCGTTGCCGAAAGGGAGGGTTCGACGAACCACGTCGAGGTGGGCGGTCCCCACGCGGCCGGCTACCCCGCGGGCACGGCCGTCAACGACAGCTGGGCGATGGTCCTCAAGCAGTCTGCGGGCATTGGTGCCGACGCGTCGCCCACTGCGATCACCTCGGATGGTGAGAGAGTGTTGCTGGCAGGGGCAAAATCAGCCGGATCGGGAACGCGGGCTGCCATCTGGCGGAGCAACGACGGTCTGCGCTGGACCGAAGCCGAACCCCCGACGCAACGGAGCGGCCTCAGCGCGATCGCCAGTCATGAGGGCACCGTCCTGGCAATCGGGACGCCAGAGAGCCCCCCTGACGATTCCAGCGCGTTCGTATGGCGCTCAAACGACGGCGGGAGCCACTGGAAGGAGATTGCCGACGGCCCTGTCTTCGGCGACCCGGTACGCAACAGCCGCCCAGTGGCTTTCGTGTCGGGTCTCGTCTGGCACGACGGTTGGTGGATCGCATTCGGCGGAGCTGCCGACGGGTACGAAGGCATCTGGATCTCTCGGGACGGCGCCGCGTGGAAGCTCGTGCTCGACTCGCGGACCGCGGGATCGATCGCTGGCATCGTCGAGACGCCTCAGGGTGCTCTGATGGCATACGGCGCCTTTGCGGTCGGGTGGTTCACGAACGATCCCACCAAGTGGGGGAAAGCGGTACCTATCGTCACGCCCAGTCGCTCCTACCTCAGCTCCGTTGCACCGGGCGCGGCAGTAGCCGTGGGAGCGAACATCGACCAACCCGGTGTCACCTCCGTGCTGCGCAGCCTCGACGGCGGCCGCTCGTGGGTCGAAGATGCAGAGTTCCGATCTGCATTTCCGGACGCGTGGGCCATCGGCGCGACCGCGATCGGCGGCCGTGATGTGATCGTCGGTACGACCACACCGGTGGACGAACCGGGTCCATCGAAGGCCTGGCTCTTCTCCGAAGCGGGAGGCTGGACGACGCTGCCGGCGGCATTCGACAGCCCAACCATTCCGAGTTCGGCGATCCCACAGGTTCCGCCGGGAAGGTCGCTCAGCCTGGTGTCATCGGTCGACGGCCGCGTCGTGATGTTCGGCACCGACCGCCGCCTCGATCGCTACTACACCTATGCCACGGGCCAGGCGGTCGCGCCGCGACCTCGACCCGAAACGACCACCACAAGCGTCCCGGCCAACCCGCCTGCCCTCACGCTGCCGGTGCTCGACGGCTGGCAGGCCGTCAACGGCGTGCTCTCCATATCTCCCGTCGTCAACCCGGATCACCCCTACGCGGAAGCAGCCGTCGCGACCTTCGCCTTCGACGCCGAACCGAGTCGCAACTGCGACGTTCCGGTCGCTGCGCTCGAAGCGCTCGGGCCTTCGGATGCTTTCGTGTACGTCCACACTCCGCTGGGTGGCTCGTTCGGAGCAGAGCCCCCCTCATCTGCCTTCGTGCCGACCGCGCCGCCCGAGAACGCGTACACGAAGTGCCTCACGCGCCCGGCTGACTTCCGCCAGGCAGTCGTCCGAGTCGTGCGAGACGGAGTCCTGCTCGAGGTATTCACCGCGCTCGGCAACGACGCCAATCCGGAGACTCAGGACCAGCTCGAGCGCGTCGTCGCAGGACTGATCGTGGATCGGACGTGATCCGCCGAGTCAGGCCGCACGAATGCCCGCTCGGACGGCGAGAATCCAGGCCGTACTTGTAGCTCACCTGGCGCGCGTTGCATCCACTGGGGCTAACCCAGTCAGTTCACCAGCGTGCGGTTCACTGAACGACTCGACGAGATCGGCGCGCGACCTTCGATCGGCACCGTCGCGGACTCCTATGACAACGCGCTGGCGGAAACGACGAACGGGCTTTACAAGACCGAAGGTGTCTACGGGCCCGACGTGACCGGCTGGGATGGCGTCGATGAGCTCGAGCTCGCGACGCTGTCGTGGGTGCACTGGTTCAACCACGAGCGGCTCCATGGTCACTGCGCCGACGTGCCCCCAGCCGAGTTCGAGACGAACTGGCGGGAAGCGAACATGCGTGCGACGCTCAGCATCCCGCAGAGCGCTTCACGCGGACCGGGTGGCACCAGCCACCCCCACGATCAGGCCGGCGAACCGGTTTGAAACCAAACCACCGAGCCTCCATCGAACCCAGGGCGGTTCAGTTTTCGGGGCGAGGTCGTCTGCCGCTCAGACAGTGGTGACCGAGATCGAGCCTGCGTCTCGTACGGCTTTTTCGCTCGATCCGTCGAGGTTCCCGACGGTGACGTAGGTCATCTCGTCGGGATCCAGACCGAGTTCGGTGGCGTCGGCGGGTTCGAGTCGTTCGAGCAGGAGTTTCGAGGCGAGCGCGACGCCCCCTTTGGCTGCGCTCTCGATGCGCGACGCTTCGTTCATCTCGTCGCCGAGCGCGGTGACCTCGAGCCGTCCACCCGTCGCGACTTGACCGACCATGAGCGTCGCGCCCCAATGGATCCCGACATTCACGCGAACGTCGACCTCGGCCGGACCCAACGCCGACGCGCCGTCCCGGATCGCGCGTGCTGCCCGCACCGCAGCGGAAGCCGCCTCCGACTCCGAGTTCCCGAGCTGTTCCACCAGAAAGAGCGCGGACGCACCGTCGCCGGCGTGCTTGCCGACGATGCCGCCTTGTTTGATGACTTGCGAGTCGATGAGATCGGTGAGGTGCCCGACGAGATCGAAGTAGCCGCGCGACGACAGCCGCCGCGACAGTTCACCGGATGCTTCGAGGTCGGCGAACAGGATGCTTCCCGGCCGCCGAGCGGGGATCATCACGGCATCCATCCGCTCGTGCATCGCCCGGTCGCCGCGCGCCATCCGAGCGAGCAGACTGTCCGGGGCATCGGGTGTCGCGAGGCGGAGTACACCGATGAACTCCCCCGCGTCGTTGTTGATCCGCATGTCGAAGAAGGTGACGTCACCCAACCATGAGGTGCGCAGACCTTCGTGGTCCGGAAACGAATGCGTCGAGGACCACGCCCGGATCAGCTCGCCCGGCTCCACGCGAGCAGCAGCCTTGGCCAGCGGACCGAACACCTCCGCGAACGCGTCGTCGTCGGGATCCAGGTAGGCGCGCATGACCGGCACATTGAGCTTCCACCAGTCGCGACTACTGGTGTCGGTAGTCGCCCAATACTCGGCGTCTTCGAGCTGACGCACCGGAAGACCCTTGCCGTAGAAGCGACCGACCTCGGAAGGCTCGACGCCGATGATGCGTGCCTCCTCACTCGAGATGAACACCACCCGCCACTTCGCATCGCAGATCTCGCCCGAAATCGCGGCCGTCTCCAACGCCTCTGCAATGTTGCGTAACTCAGGGTGCTCGGGAAGCGGCGGACCAACAGACATCGACCAATACGTTACGACCCTTCGGCTCAGGTGAGCCCCCACCACACGACCAAAGCGCCGAAACAGCCACGATCGCGAATGAATCGTCCTGGGTTACTTGGAGGCTCCTGACCTTGGAAACGAGGATGGTCATGCCAGGAGAGAAGACACCAGGGAAGCCGACGACTCGTCGGTATTCGGATCAGGAGAAGGCCCAGGCGGTGCGGCTGGTCTGTCAGCTCCGCGAGGAGTTGGGCACGTCGCACGGGACGGTGTTCCGGGTGGCGCGCCAGCTCGGCTACAGGACCGAGTCGGTCCGGGCGTGGGTGCGTCAGGCCGACATCGACGACGGTGTGAGAAGGTTCAGCTAGCAGATGTCTGCACGCAAGCGAGGTGGAGACGTGCGCGTTTTTCCGACGACACCAAGAACGATGAGGTCTGCCGCTGCCGTAACGGCAGTCGTGCTTCTGGCCGCCTGTGGAGGCAGTGCGCAAAGATCAGGCGTGAGCGCACGCGCTCAGGAGCTGCAACCCGGTCTGAGCGTGCTTCCGGACGCCCCGATCTCTGAGCGTCGCAACCCAATCATCGTGAGCGGCGAAAGCTTTGTCTTCGTCTGGGGAGGTGTCACCACGAGCGCAGGAGTCCAAGAGAGCTTTGCGGACGGCGCTCTATTCGACCGCGCCGAGGGAACCTGGGCCGGTCTCCCGGATGCTCCGTTCCCGTCGGGTCTGTATCAAGGAGGTGGCGCGCACGTTGGCGGCGATGTCGTTGTGGTAGGCACGCCCTGCGGTAGAACGTCAAGCTCCGACGACGAGGCGAACTGTGAGGGGCAGGGGCTCGAGGCGGCCGCTTTCAATGTTGAAGACGAGTCCTGGCGGCAGCTCGACCTTCCGGCCTCTCTTGCCGGAGACGGCGCGACCTTGCCCCCTGTCGCCCACGATGTCGGAATATGGGACACCGAGGCGGTCTTCAGTTTCAGCGTCAACGGAACTGCCTCGTACCAGGCTGTCGATCCTGCCCGGTCGACTTGGCGAGTTCTGGTCTCGCCACCGGTCGGGTTCGACACCGTTTGCCCAATAGAGGGAGACCTCTTCGCGTTCGGACTCGGCTCCGTTCGCACGCAGGAATCAATCATTTCTGATTCGCCAGAATCGCCAGGTCTTGAGACCCTGCGGTACGACCCGGATCAGGATGCCTGGGCGGAACTTCCAACCGCGATCGGAGTATCGAGTCCATTTCCTGGGATCTTCACTTGCGGGATCGACGTGGCGGTGTTCCAAGCGCCGGGGCTCACAGCCTCGAGTGTGATGTACTTCGACGCTGGCGGGGAGGGCTGGACACTCACTCCTCCCGGGGGTCTCACTGCCTATAACGCAGGAACGGCGGCTGCCCTGACGGAGCCGGGCTTCGTCCTCTGGCCTCGTGCGGACCCAGATGTGTTGCTACTCGATCGGCGGACACAATCCTGGCAGCGGGTGCAGAAAGCTGCGCCGTCGGAGACGGCGGCGTTGCTGCGCAAAGCCGGCGACCAATTGCTTGTGGTGATGCCCGCAGACCGGCCGCCGGGAAGAAACGAGAACGCGACTCCCACGCTGGCCATCATGGACCCGAATCTGTTTTTCCAGGCATGATGCTTGCTGCGCGGGGAGTGACCGCCACGACCCATCTCCATCCTCCGTCAACCCTGGGTAAGAAATCAGAGTTCACCTACGGTAAGTCGAACTGGGCGAATTGCTCACGGTCGCCGTACAAAGCTCGTAATGTGGACCCGCGAGCTGCGCCCTCAGGACGTCGAGCCAGGCATGGCACAGGACACGGCTCATGCGCGCGCGGCAGATGCTCTGGCCGCATGCAGGCGAAGGCCCGCGCCATGAACCGGCACGAGTTCTGTAGGGGCTTGTTCTGCTGAGTCGCGGCCGGGTTGGCCGGGACTGTGCTATCGGTCGTGATCCTCACGGGCTGAGATCGCCGTTGAACGTCGCACGTGCGAGGTGGCGTCGAACGCGGCCGGAGTGGTGTAGCGGGGCCGTCGGTGAGCTCGCGCCCGATCGGGAGGGGCGTCGGCTCTCGAAGCTCTGGTCACGTGCCGCCAGGTCGCGTGCCACCCAGGAATGGCACAGTCGTGGCACGTGTCCTCTGGCGATCGCGGTGATGCAGAACTACGGTGCCGCTGACCAGCACCAACAGCAGAGCGGGTGACGAGAATCGAACTCGCGTTCTCAGCTTGGGAAGCTGATGTTCTGCCTCTGAACTACACCCGCGGCCCGGGACGGATCGGATCTCGGATCGAAACCTTCCCGCAGGTGCGTGATCATACGCGGACTCGAACGGACGACCACTCGTCGACAGGATGGTGTGCTGCGGGACTGTGGGGCAGAATTCCCGAGTGCGCACGGAGCGGGAGACCCGAGGGGCGGGTCGTCGGCCGGTGGGGTGGCGGCTCCCAACCGCCGTCGCGGTGGGGATGGCCCTCTTTGCGGCGTGCGTCCCGCCCGCGTTCGACCCGCCGTGGAGTCCGCGCTGTCCAACGGTCGAGGCCTGCCCACTCGCAAGGGTCGCACGATCCTCCGGTGTTTCCGTCGGGCTGTTCCCGCAGGACTTCGGAGCCGAGAGTCAGGCAGTCATCGCGCGAGAGGCGAATCTGATCGTCAACCACGGCTTCTCGTGGAGCGTGATCGAGCCGGAGCGGGGTCAGTGGAACTTCGGCCCGGCCGATGCCGTCGACGAGTTCGCCCGCCGCACCGGGCTCCGGGAGTACGGCTTCCACTTCGCGTGGGACAACGACTTGATCGACGACTTTCCGGCGTGGGTCGGAGCGATCGACGACGCCGACGAGTTGCGGTCAGTGATCCGCGAGCGCGCCCGGGTGATCTTCGAGCGGTACCCGCGCCTCCGCGGCATCGATGTGATCAACGAACCCATCGAGACGTTCGGATCGTCGCTCTACGCGAATCACTTCCTGCGGGTCCTCGGTCCCGACTACGTCGCGCAGCTCTTCGCCATCGTCGAGGCCGAGGCCCCTCGGTCGACTCGACTCTTCGTCAACGAAGCCTTCATCGAGTACAACGCCGCGAAGGCCGATGCGCTCGTCGCTCTCGTCGCCGACCTCCTGGATTCTGGAGCGAGGGTCGACGCAGTCGGACTCCAGACCCATCTCCTCCTGGGGGAACCCGACTGGACCCTCTTCCGGCGCACCATGGATCGCCTTGCCGCGCTCGGCGTGCACGTGATGGTCACAGAGGTCGACGTGCCCGTCGCGAAGACGGTCGCCGACCGCTTCGCGCTCCAGGCCCAGCGCTATCGCCGTGTGGTCGAGACGTGCCTCGCCGTACCTGCGTGCGACACGGTGAACGTGTGGGGAGTCGATGACGCCCACACCTGGCTCGACTCGCTCTTCGGGCCTGGGACCGACCCGTTGCTGTTCGACCGTTGGCTGCGACCGAAGGCGAGCTACTTCGCCGTGCGCGACGCGTTCCTCGTCGGCCGCCCGGCGGTGGGAGCACCAGGCCCTCGCTAGAGTCCGGCCGGTGATTCTCTCCGACAAGACGCTTCGCGAAGAGCTCGCCGCCGGCAGGATCGTCATCGATCCGCTCGACGAGACCTGCATCCAGCCGAGCTCGATAGACCTCCACGTCGACGGACTCTTCCGCGTCTTCCGGAACCACACGACGACGTTCATCGACCCCAAGCAGCCCCAGGACGATCTCACCGAGCTCGTCGAGGTCGACGACGACGGCGCGTTCGTGCTCCACCCGGGCGAGTTCGTGCTGGGCTCGACGCTCGAGCACGTCGGTCTCCCGGACGACCTCGTCGCGCGGCTCGAGGGGAAGAGCAGTTTAGGACGATTGGGCCTGTTGATTCATTCAACGGCCGGGTTCGTGGATTGTGGCTTTCGGGGACATTTGACCCTCGAGCTGTCCAACGTGGCCAACCTGCCGATCGCGATCTACCCGGGGATGAAGATCGGCCAGATCTCCTTCCTGCGCATGACGACGGCTGCCGACGTGCCCTACGGGGGCGACGCGACGGGATCGAAGTACCAGGGTCAACGGGGACCGACGGCGAGTCGCTCGTACCTCAACTTCCGCGAGCAGTGACGACGCGCGGCACCCCGGTGCGGTGCGCGTGGGCGGGCGACGATCCGCTCATGATCGCCTACCACGACGACGAATGGGGAGTGCCCCAACATGACGACCGCGCGCTCTTCGAGCTGCTGACGCTTGAAGGTGCGCAGGCTGGTCTCAGCTGGACCACGATCCTGCGCAAACGCGAGGGCTACCGGAAGGCGTTCGCCGACTTCGACGCGGCCAAGGTCGCGCGGTACTCGCCCGAGCGCGTCGACTGCATCGTGCTCGACCCTGGAGTCGTTCGACACCGCGGGAAGATCGAATCGACCGTGGCGAACGCGCGCGCCGTGCTCGCGATCCGACGCGACCACGCCAGCCTCGGCGCGTACCTCTGGGATCTCATCGGCGGCCCGGCGCAGCATGCGTTCCGGAGCTCGGCCGATCTTCCGGCGGCGACCGACGCGTCGAAGGTGACGAGTTGCGAGCTGAAACGGAATGGTTTCAGCTTCGTCGGTCCGACCACCGTCTACGCGTTCATGCAGGCGGCCGGCTTCGTGAACGACCACACGACCGGCTGCTTTCGCCGGCGGGAGCTCGGCGGAGGGAAGCGGGGCTAGATCCCGCGCTCGAAGTTGGCGGTGACGGGTCCGGCCTGGGTCGACTCCGACTCGAGGGCCTCGAGGAGCATCTCGGCGATGTCCTGCACCTTCACGTCTTCGTCGCGGCCCTCGCCCTTCACGCCGTCTTCGATCATCACGTAGCAGAAGGGGCACGCGACCGCGATCCGCGAGGCGCCGGTGGCCAGGGCCTCCTGAGCGCGCTCGACGTTCACCTTCTTGCCGACCGTTTCTTCCATCCACATGCGCGCGCCGCCGGCGCCGCAGCACATGCCTTCTGTGCCGTTGCGGGGCATCTCCACGACCTCGATGCCGCCGAGCTGCGCGATCACCTTGCGCGGCGCGAGGTACACGTCGTTGTGGCGACCCAGGTAGCAGGAGTCGTGGTAGGTGACGCGTTCCGGGAGCGACGCGCCGGCGAGCGAGAGTCGACCGTCGGCGACGAGCTCGGTGAGCAGCTGCGAGTGGTGGACCACCTCGTAGTGCCCCTCGAGCTGCGGGTACTCGTTCTTCAGGGTGTTGAAGCAGTGCGGGCACTGGGTGACGATCTTCTTCACGCCCATGCCGTCGAGCGTCTCGATGTTCTGCATGGCGAGCATCTGGAAGATGTACTCGTTGCCCGAACGGCGGGCGGGGTCGCCGGTGCACAGCTCACTCGGGCCGAGGATCGCGAAGTCGATGTTCGCCCGCTGGAGCAGCAGCGCCACGGCGCGGCTCGCCTTCTTGTTCCGGTCGTCGAAGCTGCCGGCGCACCCGACCCAGTAGAGGTACTCGTGGTCGAACGCGTCGCCGGGCTCGACGATCTCGACGCCTTCGATGCTCGCGGCCCAGCCGCCGCGCTCCCCCTGGTTCATGCCGTACGGGTTCGACGAGTTCTCCATCGACCGGTAGGTGTTGCCGAGCTCGGCCGGGAAGTCGCTCTCCATGAGGGAGAGGTACCTGCGCATGTCGAGGATCTTGTCGAGGATCTCGATGTTCACCGGGCAGATCTCGTCGCACGCCTTGCACGACGTGCACGCCCAGATCTCCTCCGACGTGATGCGGGAGAAGACGTTGTCGACGTCGACCACGATCCCCGGTGCCGTGCCGACCGGGGGCGATACCCGCGGGTCGCCGGTGGCGGCCATCACCTCACCGACCTTGAGCACGATCTCTCGCGGGTCGAGCGGCTTGCCGGTGGCGTGCGCCGGGCAGACCGAGGTGCACCGACCGCAGATGGTGCAGGCGTCGGTGTCGAACAGCTGCTTCCAGGTGAAGTCGGAGATCTGGGTGGCTCCGAAGCTCTCGAGCTCCGTCTCCATCAGGTTCGGCATGGGCTTCATCGCGCCCTTGGGGCGCGGCTTGTCTTTCAGGAACATGTTCACCGGCGACGTGATCATGTGGCGCAACATCGTGGTCGGCAGGATCACGAGGAACGCGACGAACGTCGCGACGTGCGCGCCCCAGGCCCACCGGTGCGCGTCGCGCAACGAGCCGGCGGTCCAGGTGTCGAACGCACCGGACAAGCCCCATCCGACGAACGACCACTTCTCGAAGTCGGCCCCGGAGCCGCTGAGCTCGCGCAGCTCCGCGATGCGGAAACCCTCGGCGACGAACCCGGTGATCGTGATCGCGAGGAAGGTGAACAGGATCACCGCGTGCTCGGGCTTCGACTTGATCCGGATCCGGTACGGCCGCTGCAGGTAACGACGGGCGATCGCCCACAGGATCCCGGCGAGGAACACGAGGCCGAAGAGGTCGGCCACGAATGCGTACGCCTGATAGGTGGTGCCGTGGAGGAACTGGAGGCCTTCGGGGAGCTGGTGGTCGATCTCGAGGATGATCGTGACCGCGAACAACACGAGGAAACCGAAGTAGATGAGCGAGTGCATCACCCCGGCGGCGGGGTCGCGGAGCAACGTCTGCATCAACACGCCGGCCCGGAAGTCGCGGACGCGCCGCTTCGAGTTGTGCTTGGTGACCCGACGGTCGTCGGGTTGACCGCGCTCGTAGTTGCGGACCCGCAGCGACACGAGCCACGCCACGACCATCAACATCGTCGCGATCGTCAGGTAGAACGCGACCACCACCGCATCCGGGATGCCGCCGAAGACCTCGCGGCTGATCGGCGAATCGTTGTGCCAACCGGTGAGCTCGGGCGCTGCGTAGGACCCGAGCGTGCCGAGCGCAGCGAACACGCCGACGATCAGGACGAGTTGATGCGGCTTCGGCAGGTACTTGCGCACGCCAGGAAGCTACCGCGCCGTCTCGTGCATCGGCCGTACCGAGGCGAGGTGGATCAGGGAGGTCCTACTGGACCGATTTGGCGTCGGACTCGCGCAGGCGTGCCGCCATCCCGGCGAGCAACTTGCGGGCGAAGCCCGGGACGTCGTCGATGAGACCCGCGAACTCCCGCTGACCGAGCACGACGAGCTCCATCGGGGTCTCCGCGGTGACCGTCGCGTTGCGAGGCGCCCGGTCGAGCAGGGCGAGCTCGCCGAACGAGGCGCCGGGCCCGACCTCGGCGACCTTCTTGCCCTGCCGGCTGACCTTGGCGGTGCCTTCGACGATCACGAAGAACTCGTGGCCGGCCGATCCCTCGGAGGTGAGCACCGCGCCCGGTTCGACCCGGACGTCTTCGGCTCTCCGGGCCACGAGACCCAACTCCTTCTTCGAGAGGGCGCTGAAGAGCGGCACCTCGGCCAGATGGTTGAGAAAGTCGCCCCGTCGTGCCATGCACTGAATCTAGTCACAATGTCCAAGGACCGGGGAATACCGAGACTAGAAGCAAAGTTGCTAACGTGAGACTCAAGATTTCGGCACCACCCGCCGAATCCGGTTTCGCGTCCCCGTAATCCCCGTCCACGTACTCGCCCATCCACGCAATCGGAGGCACACACCATGGCCAAGGCCGTCGGCATCGACCTGGGCACCACGAACTCGGTCGTCTCGGTTCTCGAGGCGGGCGAGCCCGTCGTGATCCCCAACGCCGAGGGGTCCCGCACGACCCCGTCGGTCGTCGCGTTCTCGAAGACGGGCGAGGTGCTCGTCGGCGAGGTCGCCAAGCGTCAGGCGATCACCAACCCGGATCGCACGATCCGCTCGGTGAAGCGCCACATGGGCACCAACTGGTCG
>JBBRHS010000039.1:0-13736 GCA_038222385.1 Acidimicrobiia bacterium | reverse complement strand
GGTGACGCCGACGCAGTCCGCGAGGCTGCCGACGACCTCATGTCACGCGCGACTCCCGACGACGGGATCGTCGAACTGCTCGTGATGCCCATGGTGAAGGGTTCGCGTGAGCTGATTGCCGGACTCCACACCGACCCGCAGTTCGGACCCTGCGTGATGCTCGGCGTCGGTGGGGTGCTCGCCGAAGCCGTGCACGATGTGCAGTTCCGGCTCGTGCCGATCACCGAGGTCGACGCCAACGAGATGATCGACGGCCTCCGCAGTCAGGCGCTGCTGGGTCCGTTCCGCGGGGAGCCCGCAGTAGACCGCGCCGCCCTTGTCGAGATCCTGCTCGGCCTCTCTCGCACCGCGGAAGCCGATCCGGAGATCGTGAGCGTCGACCTCAACCCGCTCGTCATCGTCGACGGCGCCCCGCTGGCGGTCGACGCGCTGGTCGAGATCAAGACGGGCGCGGCGTGAGCCCGACGCCCGAGCAGTTCCGCGCCCTGTTCGACCCGCGCGGCGTGGTGGTGGCGGGGGCGTCGAGCCATCCGGGCAAGTTCGGCTTCGTCGCGCTGCACAACATCCTCTCGCAGGGCTACGCGGGTCCGGTGTTCGCGACCAACCGCGAGGGCGGCACCATCCTGGGCATCGAGGCCGTGCCGTCGATCGATGATCTCCCGGCCGACGCGCCGCTCGATCTCGTCTTCGTCTGCACCCCGGCTGGCGCGAACACCGACCTGCTGCGCGCGTGCGCGGCGCGAGGCATCACCGCCGCGTTCGTCACGTCCGCCGGCTACGGCGAGGCAGGGGAGGCCGGTCGTGAGGCCGAGCGCGATCTCGTCGTCCTGGCCGAGGAGCTCGGCATCCTCCTGGCCGGACCGAACGGTCAGGGCGTCGTGTCGACCCCCGCGTCGCTGTGCGCGCAGATCGTCGCGCCGTACCCACCGCGCGGCCGGATCGGAGTCGCGAGCCAGTCGGGCAACTTCGTGTCGTCGTTCCTGAACTACGCGGTGCAGACCGGCATCGGTATCAGTCGGGCCGTGTCGGCCGGTAACGCCGCGGCGGTCACGGTTCCCGACTACCTCGACTTCTACGCCGACGACCCCGAGACCGCCACCGGCCTCGCGTACGTCGAGGGCCTCGTCGACGGTCGCGGGTTCTTCGAGCGCGTCCGCCGGGTCGCGGCCCGCAAACCCGTCGTGCTGCTCAAGGGCGGCGCAACCGCCGGAGGCCAGCGCGCGGCCGCGTCGCACACCGGCGCGCTCGCGGCCGACGACGAGGTGTTCGACGGGATGTGTCGCCAGGCGGGGGTCACCCGCGCCGCCACCGTCGAGGAGGCGTTCGAGGCCGCGGCCACGTTCGCGACGCAGCCGCTCCCGAAGGGTCCGCGGGTCGCGATCGTGACCACCGCCGGGGGATGGGGTGTCGTGACCGCCGACGCGATCACCCGCTCCGAGCTCGAGCTCGTCGTGCTGCCCGACGACCTCCGCGACGCGATCGACGAGAAGCTCCCGCCGCGCTGGAGCCGCAACAACCCGATCGACCTCGCCGGTGGCGAGACCAGGGACACGATCCCCGAGATCCTCGCGCTCGTCGCGGGCCACGACGCCGTCGATGCCGTCATCTACCTCGGGGTCGGCATCCAGTCGAACCAGGCCAAGCTGATGCGCGACGGTCCGTTCTACCCGGGCGACGGACTCGAACGGATCGTCGCGTACCACGAACGCCAGGACGAACGGTTCGCGATCGCGGCGGCCGAGGTGTCGACCGCGACGGGCAAGCCAGTGCTCACCGCGACCGAGCTCGCGATCGCGTCGCCCGACAACCCCGGCCCGCGTGCGGTGCGCGAGAGCGGTCGCCTCTGCTACTCGTCGTCGAACCGGGCCGTCACCGCGCTCGAGCACCTCTGGCGCTACGCGCGGTTCCGGCAGCGACGCGGACTCGGTTGAGCCGGGGCACCACCGCGCGGCGCGTGCTCGCCGGCGTGCTCGCGATCGCGGCGATCGGCTGTCTCGTTGTGGCGTTCCGGACACCGGCCGACGCGGAGGTGCAAGAAGGGAGCGACACACCACCCCCCGCGACCCCGGTGTGGTCACCGCGGCGCTCACCACAGTCGTTCGTGGTGGCGGTCGGCTCCACGAACCTCCAGCGCACCCTCGACGAGCTCGCGACGGGAACGCAGTCGTGCTTCCGGGTCGACGTCGACGGGCTCGGCACGGTCGCGGCGGGTGGTTCGGCCCCAACCGTGATACCGGCGTCGACCCAGAAGGTGCTCACCGCGGCCGGAACGCTCGGTGCCCTCGGGCCGGAGTTCACGTTCACCACGAGCGCAGTCGGTACCGCGCCGCCAGAGGGAGGTGTCCTCGACCGGATCTGGCTGGTGGGCGGCGGCGACCCCGTGCTCAGCACCGCGGAGTGGACTGCGAAACAGGCGGCCGAGCCCGAGTACGGCGGGCTGACCGATTCGTTCACGCCCCTCGCGTCGCTCGCCGACTCGATCGTCGCGGCGGGGGTCCGTGCCATCCCGGGCGGGGTCATCGGCGACGGCTCCGCGTACTCGACGCCTCCGACGCTCCCGACCTGGAACGAGTCGTACCGCTCCGAGATCGGCCCGCTCGGTGCGCTCGTGGTCGACGACGGGTTCGATCCGGTGACGGGCCAACAGGTGCCCGATCCCGCCCTCGCGGCCGCCGGTCAGTTGAGCGCGCTGCTCGTCGCCCGAGGAGTCGCGGTCGGACCGCCCACGACAGGAGCCGCGCCGAACGACTCCGTCGAGGTGGCGTCGATCCGGTCGGCGCCGCTCCCTGCGCTCGTGACGGAGCTGTTGAGCGCGAGCGACAACGGGACGGCCGAGGCCTTCGCGCTCGCAGTGGGCAAGGCCACCACCGACACCGGGACGGTCACGGCCGGGACAGCCGGGATCCTCGCTGCGCTGCAGGACGCGGGAGTTGACGTCGGCGGCGTCACGCTCGTCGATGGATCCGGCCTCAGTCGTGAGAACCAGGTCACCTGCGGCGCCCTCATCCAGACCCTGGGGTTGGGGGTGCAGCCTCGGTACCGGTCGGTGGTCGAGGGACTGGCGATCGCCGGCCAGCGGGGCACGCTCGCGGAGCGGTTCGGCGGGACCGCACTCGTCGGGAGGCTGTGGGGCAAGACCGGCAGCCTCAACGGCGTGGCCGGGCTCACGGGTTTGTTCGACGTGAGCGACGGCACCGGGACACCACGCTTCGCGACCGTCTTCAACGGTGACTTCACCGAGTCGGGGGGGCGCCGGCTCGTGGGCAGCGCAGCGGAGGCGATCGCGGCGTTCCCGCAGTCGCCACCCGCGGACCAGCTGGTCCCGGCGCCGTGAGCCGCCTGCCCGCAACGCGATCGACGCGCGGGTTGCGTGAGGATCGCGTGGCGACGACAATCGCCCCTCATGCCCGAACGCCAGAAGCCGATCCCGCAACTCGTCACCGAGCTGTGGGACCTCGTCGTCCTCTACTTCAAGCAGGAGACGGTCGTCCCGCTGAAGTCGCTCGGGCGCTACATCGGCCTCGGCGTGCTCGGTTCGTTCCTCATGGGCCTCGGTGTCGTGTTCTGCACGGTTGCGGCGTTGCGAGCCCTCCAGGTCACGACCGACGTGTTCGACGGCAACTGGACCTGGGTGCCGTACCTCATCGTCGTCGTCCTACTGCTCATCGGCGCCGCGATCACGGTGAAGGCGCTCAGCATGGCGAAAGCCAAGGCCGTGACCAAGGCCATGGGCCGGGAGACCCCGTGACCCCGGCATCCACACCCGGCTCCGGTGGCGGCAACGAACCGATCTCGCGTGACGAGATCGAGGCCAAGATGCGCGAGATCACCGGCGAGGTCGGCGGTGAGGTCGAGAGCGCCAAGAACCTCGCCATCACCGTCGGGGTCGCCGTGGTGGTCGTCGTGGTCGTGGTCGCGTTCATGCTCGGGCGTCGGCGCGGCAAGCGTCGCACGACGATCGTCGAGGTGCGCCGCCTGTGAGTCGCGTCGGTTCGACCGCGAAGTTTGCGGCCACCGTCACCGGACGCCGCCTCCGGGCCCGATCCGGCCCGCTGCTCTACCTGAGCCTCGCGATGACGGGGGTACGACTGGTCCGTCGCTTCGCGGGTCGCCGCTCCGAGTCGCTGCTCGTCACCGAGCTGTTGCCGGGCGAGGGCCTCTCGATCCGGGCGCTGCGTCGCGGCGAGTAGCCACCCCAGGGGTAACCTCACCCTCGTGAAAGTGCTGCTCCGCAACCCACGCCGCGAGATCGAGGTCGAAGGTCCGATCACGGTCGTCAAGCTGCTGCAACGCCTCGACATCAACCCCGAGACCGTGCTCGTGATCCAGGGCGACACCCTCGTCACCCGCGATGCCCGCCTCGCCGACACCGACGACATCGAGATCCGTCCCGTCACATCGGGCGGCTGATGACCGACGCTCCCACGATGAGGTCGCGATGAAGTGCCGGCGTTGCCGCGGGCCGGCGGTGATCGACATCCGTCGCCACAACGCAGCGTTCTGTCGCGACTGCTTCCTGCACCACTGCCGGGAACAGGTCAAGCGGGCGATCAAGGACCACCAGATGATCGCCCCCGGCGACCGCGTGCTCGTTGCGGTGTCGGGCGGCAAGGACTCCCTCGCGCTCTGGGACCTGCTCACCGACCTCGAGATCGAAGCCGACGGCCTGTACCTCGGTCTCGGCATCGGCGACTACTCCGACGAATCCGGTCGCCACACCAGGGAGTTCGCCGCCGCTCGGGGTCGTCGTCTCATCGAGGTCGACCTCCGCGACGACTACGGCTTCGACGTCCCCGAGGCGGCCGCGGTCACTCGGCGCGCCCCCTGCGGCGCGTGTGGCCTGTCGAAGCGGCACCTCTTCAACGAGGTCGCCCACCGCGAGGGTTACGACGCGGTCGCGACCGGCCACAACCTCGACGACGAAGCCGCGGTGCTGCTCGGCAACGTGTTGCGGTGGGAGACCGGCTACCTCGGCCGCCAGGCCCCGGTGCTCCCCGCCGCGCCCGGGTTCGTGCGCAAGGTCAAGCCGCTCATCAGGCTCGGGGAGCGCGAGATGGCCGCGTACTGCGTGCTCACGGGCATCGACTACCAGGTCGACGAGTGTCCGATGGCCGCGGGGAACCGCCACCTCGGTCTGAAGGAGGTGCTCGACGGCCTCGAGGAACGGTCGGCGGGCGCGAAGGCGGCGTTCCTGTTCGGCTTCTACGACCGTGGTCGCGAGCACTTCCTCGACGGTGCCGCCGAGGAGCGCGAGGGGCTCGCACCCTGCCCCGAGTGCGGTTCGCCCACCACCGGGACGCTCTGCGCGTTCTGCACGCTCCGCAATCGCGCCACCGGCGTCGAGATCCCGGTCGAGTTGCGCGTCGGTCCTTCCCCGCCGACCCCCGTCGGCCGGTTGCCGGGCGACGGCTGACGTGCCGCGGCCGTTCACGCCGGGCGACCGGGTGCTCCTCATCGACTCGAAGAACCGTCGGCATCTCGTGCGCCTCGCCGAGGGTGGGCAGTTCCACTCCCACGCCGGCGTGTTGGAACACGACGCGATCATCGGACGCGAGGAGGGGATCAGCGTCCGCAGCTCGCTCGGTGCCCGACTGATCGTGCTGCGTCCGACGCTCGCCGAGTACGTGCTCAAGATGCCACGTGGCGCCCAGGTCATCTACCCGAAGGACCTCGGCCCGATCCTGATCCTCGCCGACGTGTTCCCCGGCGCCCGGGTGTTCGAGTCGGGGATCGGTTCCGGTGCGCTCACGACCACGCTCCTGCGCGCCATCGGCCCGACCGGCCATGTCTACGGCTACGAGATGCGCGAGGAGTTCGCCGATCGAGCGCAACGCAACGTCGAGTCGTTCCTCGGACCCGACCAGCCGCTCACGGTCGAGATCCGCGACACCTACGACGGCATCGACGTCGACGACCTCGACCGGATCCTGCTCGACCTCCCCGAGCCGTGGCGGGTCGTGAAGCACGCCGAACGCGCGTTGCGGTCGGGCGGCATCCTGATCTCCTACCTCCCGACGATCCTCCAGGTCGCGCGCCTGCGGGAGGAGCTCGACGCCTCGGCGTTCGGGATGGCCGAGACGGTGGAGGTACTCCAGCGGAGCTGGCACATCGAAGGCCAGTCGGTGCGACCCGACCACCGGATGGTCGCGCACACGGGTTTCCTCACCCACGCCCGGCTCCTCACGCCCGACGGGTGACGGCGCTCCGGTGACGCCACACTCGTCGCGCAGCGCGCGGTGACGGGCCGGTGAACGTGCTCGACGCGGTGATCGTGCTGCTCGCGTTGATGGCCGCGGTCGCCGGGTTCCGCCTCGGCTTCGTGGCGCGGGTGCTGTCGTGGGCCGGTCTCGCCGCCGGAGTCACCCTCGCGGTGGCGTTCCTGCCCGACGTCACGTCGTCGCTCACGCAGACAGAAGCCCGGACGCGTCTCGTGGTCGCGTTCGTGTTCGTCGTCGGCATCGCGTTGATCGGCCAGGCCATCGGCCTCGCGTGCGGCGGCGCGGTCCGCAAGCGCGTCAAGCTCCCTCCGACCGGTGCCCGCCTCGACCGGATCGCCGGCGCGCTGCTCGGCGTCCTCGGCGTCTTCGTGATCGTCTGGCTCGCGATCCCGGCGCTCGCGAACGCGCCCGGCTGGCCGGCCCGCGCCGCGCGTGACTCGTCGATCGTGGGCCAGATCAACCGGGTCGCGCCCGACCCGCCCCCGGCGCTGGAGGCGCTCGCCCGGCAGGTCGGCCAGACCGGCCCGGAGGTGCTCGGACGGCTCGTCGACCCCCCGGTCACCGGAAACCCCCCGACGTCGGGCCTCCCGCCGGCCGTCGACGCGATCGCGAGCGCGTCGACCGTGAAGGTGGAAGGCACCGCGTGCGACGTGATCCAGGACGGCAGCGGGTTCGTGGTCGCGAACGACGTCGTGGTGACGAACGCGCACGTGGTGGCGGGGGAGCCCCGCACCGCGGTGATCAAGCCCGACGGCGAACGACTCGGTGCGCGCGTCGTCGCGTTCGATCCGGGGCGCGATCTCGCAGTCCTGTCGGTTCCGGGACTCGCGCTCGACCCGCTCACGATCGGCGCCCGCGACGTCGGCGCGGTCGGAGCCGTCTACGGACATCCCGGCGGCGGTCCACTGGTCACGTCGCCCGCGCGCATCGAGGATCGCATCACCGCGGTCGGGCGAGACATCTACGGCGACCGCCGCACCGAGCGCGACGTGTTCGTGCTCGCGGCCGACATCCGTCCCGGCGACTCCGGCGGGGCGCTCGTCGACGATCAGGCCCAGGTCGTCGGCGTCGCCTTCGCGATCGACCCCGGCCGGCCCGGTACGGCCTACGCCCTCGCCGACACCGAGCTGCGCGCCGCCCTCACCGAACGGGGCAGTCGGACCCAGGCCGTGAGCACCGGCCCCTGCCTCGTCGGCTGACGGCTACTCGACCTCGATGAAGATGCACTCGCCGGGGCACTCCTCGGCGGACTCGATCGTCGCCTCTTCCATTCCCGGGGCCACGTTGGCGAGGCCCTCGGGACCACCGGGGCTGCTGAACACCTTGTCCCCCTCCCTGACGTACGCCAGCCCGTCGTCGAGCAGGGTGAACACGTCGGGGGCGATTTCCTCGCACAGACCGTCGCCGGTGCAGAGGTCCTGGTCGATCCAGACCTTCATCGGGTGTCGTCCTCTCGGGATCTCTTAAGGGTTTCCTGGGTTTGAGGGTAGAACGCAGGGTGACCTCAGTCAATTTACCAAGCCGTCATGGTGTTTATGCGCATCGGGGCCCCGCGGGGGGCGCTAGGTTCGCAGGTGCACCACGACTCAGCACCACCACCGGTCCCGGGAGGTGAGCAGGATGGCTTCCGAGCACGAGCGTCGCCTGGTCGAATACGAGCAGCAGGTCGACGATCTCCAGTCACAGCTGAAGGGGCTCGAAGAGGAAGTCGTCGTGCTCCGTCGCCGCCTCCAGGACGCCCCCAAGCGGGTCCGGACCCTCGAGGAGCGCCTCCTCGAGACCAAGGGCCAGCTGGCCCAGGCCGTCTCCCAGAACGAGAAGCTGTCGGCGACCCTGCGAGAGGCGCGCGAACACATCGCGGCGCTGCGCGAAGAGGTCGAGAAGCTCACGATGCCGCCGTCGGCGTACGGCACCTTCCTCGGCGCCAACGACGACGACACCGTCGACATCTTCACCGCGGGCCGCAAGATGCGGGTCGCATACCACCCCGAGCTCGACGTCGCCTCGCTGCGGCGGGGCCAGGAGATCGTGCTCAACGAGTCGCTCAACGTCGTGCTCGCCCGCGGCCCGGAGATCTCCGGCGAGGTCGTGGTGCTCAAGGAGCTCATGGAGGGCGGCACCCGGGCTCTCATCGCCGGCCGCGCCGACGAAGAACGGGTCTGCGAGCTGAGCGAGGAGCTCGCGGGCGTGAAGATGCGTGCCGGCGACCACCTGCTCATGGAGTCGCGGTCGGGCCTGCTCGTCGAGCGGTTGCCCCGGCCCGAGGTCGAGGAGCTCATCCTCGAAGAGGTGCCCGATGTCACCTACGAAGACGTCGGTGGTCTCGACGACCAGATCGAGCAGATCCAGGACGCCGTCGAGTTGCCGTACCTGTACGCGGATCTCTTCCACGAACACCAGTTGCAGCCACCGAAGGGAATCTTGCTCTACGGCCCGCCCGGTTGCGGCAAGACGCTCATCGCCAAGGCCGTCGCGAACTCGCTCGCGAAGCGGGTCTCGGAGAAGACCGGCAACGACAAGACGCGCTCGTACTTCTTGAACATCAAGGGCCCCGAGCTGCTGAACAAGTACGTGGGCGAGACCGAGCGCCAGATCCGCCTGATCTTCCAGCGGGCGCGTGAGAAGAGCGAGGAGGGTGTGCCCGTCATCGTGTTCTTCGACGAGATGGACTCCCTGTTCCGCACGCGAGGCACTGGCATCTCCTCCGACATCGAGAGCACGATCGTGCCGCAGCTCCTCGCCGAGATCGACGGTGTCGAAGCGCTGAAGAACGTGATCGTGATCGGTGCGTCGAACCGCGAAGATCTCATCGACCCCGCGATCCTGCGCCCGGGTCGCCTCGACGTGAAGATCAAGATCGAACGGCCCGACGAGAGCTCGGCGAAGCAGATCTTCGCCCAGTACCTCACCGACGACCTGCCCTTCGCGAAAGACGAGACGAAGCGCCACGGCTCGGCCGGTGCCGCGATCGAAGCGATGATCGAATCCGCGGTCGAGACGATGTACTCGATCGACGAGTCGAACCGCTTCCTCGAGGTCACGTACCAGAACGGCGACAAGGAGATCCTCTTCTTCAAGGACTTCTCCTCGGGAGCGATGATCGAGAACATCGTGCGACGATCCAAGAAACTCTCGATCAAACGTCAGATCAGCGGCGGCGAGCGAGGGATCTCGACCCAGGACCTGCTCGACTCGATCAAGCAGGAGTTCCGGGAGCACGAAGACCTGCCCAACACCACCAATCCCGACGACTGGGCGAAGATCTCGGGCAAGAAGGGCGAACGCATCGTGTTCGTGCGCACCCTGATGAGCGAGGGCAAGGAGCCGGCCGGTGGTCGCCAGATCGAGCGCGTCACCACGGGCCAGTATCTGTAGTCCCACCCGTCCGGTGTCGCTACCGTCGCAGCGGAGCACGACGGCGGCGGTAGCCTGACGCGATGGCAGTCCCGAAGGTGTGCGGGATCGAGACCGAATACGGCGTGACCCTGCGCGGCGCGGCCGAGTCGAACCCCGTGCTCGCGTCGTCGATGCTCATCAACGCCTACGTCGAACACCGCAAGGTCGGCTGGGACTTCGAAGACGAGTCGCCCGGGCGCGACGCCCGCGGCTTCGCCCGCGAGGGTTCTGCGCCACCCGAGGTCGAGACGCACCTCGTGAACACGGTGCTCACCAACGGCGCCCGCTACTACGTCGACCACGCCCACCCCGAGTACTCCACGCCCGAGTGCTCCGACGCGCTCGAGCTGGTGCGGGCCGACAAGGCGGGGGAGCGGATCCTCGCCCGATCGATGCAGGCGTCGCACCGCCTGCTCGAACCGGGTCAGGACATCCTCGTCCACAAGAACAACTCCGACGGCAAGGGCAACTCGTACGGCACCCACGAGAACTACCTCGTCGACCGGGCGTTGCCGTTCGCGTCGCTCGTGCGCACGATGCTGCCGTGGTTCGTCACCCGCCAGGTGTTCACCGGACACGGCAAGATCGGCAGCGAGAACGGCGCCGCGCCCGTCGACTTCCAGATCAGCTCCCGGGCCGACTTCTTCGAGGAGGAGGTCGGTCTCGAGACCACGTTGAAGCGCCCGATCGTGAACACGCGCGACGAACCCCACGCGGATCCGCAGAAGTACCGCCGACTCCACGTGATCGCGGGCGACGCGAACCTCTGCGAGGTTGCGACCTTCCTCAAGGTGGGAACGACCGCGATCGTGCTCGCGATGATCGAAGACGACTTCATCGACAAGGACCTGGCGATCGTCGGGCCGGTCCACGCGATGCGCACCGTGTCACACGATCCCACGTGTCGGGCGACGGTCGAGATGGCCGAGGGCGGTCGCGCCACCGCGATCGAGATCCAGTGGGAGTTCCTGCGCCTCGCGAACAAGTACGCCGACGAGACCGGCCTCGAGCTCTGCGGCGGTGAGACGGTCGGTACCGACGTCCTGCGGCGGTGGGAATCGACCCTCACCGCACTCGAGCGCGACCCGTCTTCGCTCGACGGCACGCTCGACTGGGTCACCAAGTTGGCACTCCTCGACGCGTACCGTGAGCGCGATGGTCTCGCCTGGAACGACCCGAAGCTCTCGCTCCTCGATCTCCAGTACCACGACGTCCGCCCCGGCCGGTCGCTCTACGAACGTCTGGTCGCGGCAGGCAAGATCGAGCGCATGGTCACCGAGGAGTCGGTGATCGAGGCCATGACCGAACCGCCCGGCAGCACCCGGGCCTACTTCCGGGGCCGTTGTCTCGCCAAGTGGCCCGAGGCCGTGGTCGCGGCGAACTGGGACAGTGTCATTCTCGATGTCGGCAGCGAACCCCTACGGCGCATCCCCATGATGGAGCCGCTCAAGGGAACACGCGCCTACGTCGAACCGTTGTTCAACGAGTGCTCGACCCCAGCCGAGCTCGTAGCCCGGTTGTCGTCGTAGGAGGGTTGGGATGCCCGAACGAGAGCAAAAGAAGAAGGCGGCTCCGAAGGAGCGCGTCGAGGAAGACGTCGAGGTCGCCGCGCCCACCAAACAGGGCGAGGCACTGAAGGAAGAACTGGATGATCTACTCGATGAGATCGATTCGGTCTTAGAGGACAATGCGGAGGAGTTCGTTAGGAATTATGTCCAGAAAGGGGGGGAATAGGCCGTATTATCCGGTTCTACCGGTGGGGCCCAATAGTGTCCCACCCTCCACGTAGATTCGATCCATGAAGCGCTGCCGGAAGTGCAAAGTCGTGAAGCCGCTCGACGACTTCTACCGCGCGAAGGGCATGCGCGACGGGTATCGATGGGACTGCAAGGCCTGCAATCTCGCGGCGAAGAAGCTCTGGTACGAAGCGAACCGCGAGAGCGTCATCGCGAAGGCCGTGACGTGGCAGCAAGAGAACCGCGAGCGCTACAACCAGAGGCAGCGGGAGTACAAGCGGGCGCGACCTGAGCTCGAACGTGCCGGCCACCTCCTGCGGAAGTTCGGCCTCATCACCGCGGAGTTCGAGCAACTCAATGCGGCGCAAGGCGGGTGCTGCGCTATCTGCGGCCGGGCGCCGAAGGCGGGGAAGCACCTGCACGTGGATCACGACCACGACACCGGTGAGGTGCGTGGGCTCCTGTGCTTCAGCTGCAACGTCGGGGTGGGGAACTTCGCCAACGACGTCGAGCGGCTTCTCCGCACCGTCAATTACCTGGAACAGCGGCCGGCGGAACAGGCCGAGCTCGACGGACTGGCGCGGGAGCGGGCGGGGTTGCTCTCGGGTTTAGCCTGAGGTCGTGGGATTCTCCGGCCTGAGTGGCCCGGGTTCGAGTGGTGGGTCGTTCGGGGGTGAGTTCGGTCGGGCGTTTGCGCGTGAGCGCGCCGGGCGACCGCTGCCGTCGGCAGGTGTGCTCGAAGGTGTGCTGGCCCGCAGGCGGAAGCGCCGCCTCGACCGGTGGTTCGCCGCCGCCCGGTTCTTCCGCGTCGTCCGGTAGCGCGCCGACTCCGCTGCTTCTCCTCTCTTCTGGTCGAATCCGCTGCGCCGCCTCGATCGCCCACCCGCGCACGACCCGCGCGGGCGTGTCCGCCGACTCCGCTGCTTCTCCTCTCTTCTGGTCGAACCCGCTGCGTCGGCTCGATCGCCCACCCGCGCACGACCGGCGCGGGCGTGTCCGCCGGCTCGCTGCTTCTCCTCTAGGCTCGCCGACCGATGACAGAGCCGTTGTTGCCGATGTTCGGCTCGGGTCTCGACCCGGGTCCCTCGTTCTCCGAACTGTTGCGCCGCGTCGACCCGACGCAGCTCCCGCAGACCGGAATGGAACCTCCCGGCCCGGGGACCGCGCCGTTCCCGATCACGCACGGCACGACAGTGGTGGCGATCCGCTACGCCGACGGGGTGGTGATGGCGGGGGACCGGCGCGCCACGGCCGGCTACTCGATCGCCAGTCGGTGGATCGAGAAGGTGTTCCGGGCCGACGACCACTCCGGCGTCGCGATCGCGGGTGCCGCGGGCCCCGCGGTGGAGATGGTGCGCTTGTTCCAGGTGCAGCTCGAGCACTACGAGAAGGTCGAGGGCGAACGGCTCTCGTTCGAGGGCAAGGCGAACCAGCTGTCGCAGATGGTGCGGGCCAACCTGCCCGCCGCGATGCAGGGCTTCGTGGTCGTGCCGCTCTTCGCGGGCTTCGACGAGCGCCGGGCCCGGGGCCGGGTCTTCAGCTTCGACCCGACCGGCGGCCGCTACGAGGAGCGCGACTACCAGACCAACGGTTCCGGTGGTGTCCACGCCAAGAACTGGATCAAGTCGCTCTGGCGCGAAGGCCTCACCCCCGACGAAGCCGTCGACCTCGGGATCCGATCGTTGTTCGCGGCGGCCGACGAAGACGTCGCGACCGGTGGCCCCGACCTGGTGCGGCGCATCTTCCCCACGGTCGCGGTGATCGACGTCGGCGGCTTCCGCATGCTCGACGACGATGCGGTCGCGGCGCGGGCCAATGCGTTGCTCGGCGGACCGGAACGGGGAGGCGAAGAATGAGCCAGCCGTTCTACGTCTCGCCCGAGCAGGTGATGTAGGACCGGGCCGACTACGCCCGGAAGGGGATCGCGCGCGGGCGCAGCCTCGTCGGACTCGAGTGCGCCGACGGCATCGTGATCGTGGCCGAGAACCCGAGCCGCACCCTCTACAAGACCAGTGAGATCTACGACCGCATCGCGTTCGCGGCGGTCGGCAAGTACAACGAGTTCCAGATGCTGAAGATCGCCGGGGTCCGCCTCGCCGACCTCAAGGGCTTCCAGTACTCACGAGAAGACGTGAGCGCGCGGGGCCTCGCCAACGCCTACGCCCAGACGTTGGGTCAGGTCTTCACCCACGAGATGAAGCCGTACGAGGTCGAGATCCTCGTGGCCGAGGTCGGCGCGACCCAGGCCGAGGACCAGCTGTTCCACATCCTCTACGACGGTGTGATGATGGACGAAGAGGGCTTCACCGTGCTCGGCGGTCAGGCCGAGGCCATCACCGAGGTCCTCAAGCGCGACTACGCAGAGGGCATCTCGGTCGGCGAAGCC
>JBBRHS010000038.1:0-13756 GCA_038222385.1 Acidimicrobiia bacterium | reverse complement strand
TGACCTCTTCGTTTCCCGAGGGTCCTCCGGGGACGGCAGTGCCGGCCCCCTCGACGCTGTTCGAGGTCAGGATCGGATGGGCCATCGCCATCTTCCTCGGCCTGGCCGGCTTGGACCACCTGTTGACGGCGACGTTCGCTCGCGACGTGTACGAGCGGGACCTGCGGCGGGGCATCAACCGCTTCCGATGGGTCGAGTACTCGTTCAGCGCCACGGTGATGGTCATCCTGATCAGCTTCTACTTCGGCATCACGTCGATCAATGCCGTGATCCTCATTGCCGGTGCCAACGTCGGGATGATCCTGTTCGGCTGGTTGCAGGAGCGGATGAACCCTCCGGGGCGAACCTCGACGACGATGGTTCCCTTCTGGTTCGGTGCGCTCGTGGGGGTGGCCCCGTGGGTGGCGATCGCCGTCAACCTCGTTGGTGCGACGACGATCCCGGGGGCGGTCTACGGCATCTTCATCGTTCAGGCACTCTTCTTCTTCAGCTTCGGCCTCAACCAGTGGCTCCAGTACGAGGGAATCGGCCGCTGGGCCGACTACGCGTTCGGCGAGAAGGCGTATCTGGTGCTCAGCCTCGGGGCGAAGTCCCTCTTGGCATGGCAGATCTTCGCCGTCTCGCTCGCCTCCTGACGGCAACCGTCCTTACCAACCTCGAGCAGGCCGACGCACTCGACGAGTGCTTCGAGTCCGCGGAAGCCCGCGAGATTGCGCGTGAAGGGCGGGAGTTGGTGGGCGCAGGCAGTCGCCGCGATGAGCAGGTCCACGGCCGTGCTGCATCCGCCTGGCGCGAGGTTGACAGTCGCCGGTGCGCCCGATGCCGTGGTGCCGCTCAGGACGACGGTGTAGGCCCCGGCCGTCACCGATGCGGGCAGGATGAACGACACGCTGATCCGTCCCTCGGCGTCGGCGACGATGCTCACCGGATCGGGGTGGACGGTGACGTCGAGCGAGGTTGCGGGCTTCCAGTCCCCTGGGGGTTCGCGACCGAATGACCGGCGACGATGACGAGCTCCATCGTTGCATGCGTACCACATGCAACCATACTGTCTGCATGAAGCTGCTTCAGGTCCGCAATGTTCCCGATGGCGTCCACCGCACGCTGAAGGCTCGAGCGGCGATGGCCGGTATGTCGCTCTCCGAGTACGCGCTCGCCGAATTGCGGAGAGCGGCCGAGCGGCCGACGCGAGAAGAGATCCTCGCCCGGATCGCCGCTCGCCCACAGAGTCGTCCCCGGCGGCCGCCGGCCACGGCGGTGCGAGCTGAGCGTGATTCGCATTGATCGTCCTCGATGCTTCTGCGGTACTCGAGCTGATCTTGAACACGAGCAACGGATTGCTGGTCAAGTACCGGATCGCGGATCCCGCCGAGTCGCTGCATGCCCCGCATCTCCTGTCGGTCGAGGTGGCGCAGGTGCTGCGGCGCTATGTCGCGACCGAGTCGGTCAACCCCGAGGTCGCAGCGGCCGCGCTCGAAGACCTCGGCGCGCTCGACGTTGCGCGCTACGAACATGAGTCGCTCCTCGAGCGGGTTTGGGAGCTGAGCGACAACGTGACGGCCTACGACGCCGTGTACCTGGCGTTGGCGGAGGTGCTCGAAGCTCCCTTGCTCACCTTCGACGCGAAGCTCGCGGCGGCACCTGGTCATGTCGCATCCATCGAGCTCCTTTCGGGATGACGCTGAGACCCGAGGCAGCGGAGCCTGTCGCCGGTGTGCGCGACCTCAACATCGGCGAGTGTCCCGGGTGTCACGCCTCGTCGGAGATCCGGCGGAGAATGTGCTCGACGACCTCGATGCCGTGGGTGTTCTGGAGGAAGTGGTTGGCATCCGGGATCACGTCGAAGGTGACGCCCACCTGTGCCGCACCCAGTCTGGCAGTCGTGGTGTCGGCACCACAGACTTTCGCCTCTGCTACGAGGGCGTCGTGGACGGCAGGCTGCGGGCAGGGCTGTGCTGATCGTGGCGGTCGGTGTACTCGCGAGCGAGAGGACGAGCAGGATGGAGCTTCGAAGGAGGGACGCGCTCGCCAAAGGGGGCGCCGAGGGCACCCGACCGGCGAAGCTCCCGCCGGCGTGGTTCAAGCATGCGTTCTGGCGCGTGCATCGAGTGTTGAACAAGGTCAGCGGCGGGCGCTTTCTGTGGACCCCGTCGAGCAAGCGCGAATGGGGAGCGCTGCGCCTCACGACCGTCGGGCGGAAGGCGGGGCAGGAGCGCAGCGTCATCGTCGGCTACATCGAAGACGGCCCGAATCTCGTCGTGCTCGCGATGAACGGATGGGATGAGGGTCATCCCTCGTGGTGGCTCAACCTCGAGGCACACCCGGATGCCGTCGTCCGCCTGCCGGGCCGGCATGTGCGCGCGGTGCACGCGCGCCCCGTCGTGGGAGAGGAACGCGAGCGGCTGTGGCAGCTCTGGGCCGAGATCGACGTACAGCTCGACGGCTATGCCGGGCTGCGGACGATCGAGACGCCCGTGGTCATCCTCGAACCGCGCGACCGGGCCGCTCGACGCCGGTTGCGGATGAGGTTGCCGGCAGCGGCTCGTGTGCGAGGTCGGCCATCCGCGCGAGCCCTTGTTCGGCGACGCCGGCCAGACGGGCGGCGGCTGCCTGCACGGCGGGATCGTCGCGCTGGGCCGGTTCGATGCGCGCCGGGTTCAGGGCGCAGGCGTTGGCCCAGGCGGCGATATCAGGTTCGGCGCCGAAGGTGCGCGCCGCGACGGTTCCACGAACCTGCATCCGCGCCCATGAGGTCAGGCCGTCGGGAAGGACGTTGGGAGGACACAACCGGTTGCGTTCCCGGTCGTCGTCGCGGGTTGCCTCGACGTAACCGGCCAGGGCTGCGCAGAAGCACGGGAAGCCGGCTCGGATCGTCTGGAGTCGGATCATCGCCGGCCCCCAGACGGGAACCAACGGCGGATATTGCAGGCCCGAGGCCGCGCAGTGCACGACGAGCGAGTCCTCCGCGAGTGGGACCGACCCGTCGTCGAGGACGATCTCGCGGCGGGTCACGTGCTTGACGTGTCCTCGCCGAACGACGTTGTCGACGGTGCGGAGCAGCTCGAGCTCCCACGCACCGAGGGTCGGGGTCTTCGCCATCGTGGGCACGACCTCCCTGTCGACACGAAGCATCACGCCGGCGGCCTCGAGGCGTAGGAACAGATCGTCGAGTGACTCGGCGTCGGCCGCCGCCGCCATGGTGTCGGCAGCGAGTCCGAGCGCCACCGCCGGATCGGGCTGGACCACGGCGCGATTGAGCATCCAGGGGTCACGCGGGCGCACCCAGACGATGCGGTCGGGCTGCACGCCGTTGGTGAGCAACCACACGATCCCGTCGGTGGCGGTCTTGCCGGAGCCGACGATCACGTAGGTGTGCGGCACCGCCGACAAGCGCCCGAGCTCGTTGACGGCAACGACGCGGACGCCGTCGGCAACCCCGAACGGTGGAGGTGTCGTCGCAGGGATGGTGGGGGAGACGTAGGTGGCGTCGACGACGCGGCGTCGCACGTCGAGCCGCGTCGTCTCGCCCGAGACCAGCGACGTCACGAGATGCGAGGACCCGTCGGTGTGGTGTTCGCTCGCCGCGAGGAAGGTGACGCGGCCAGAGCCGAGGAAGCGACGATGGAGGATGTCGTCGAAGTACGCCTGGATCTCCGGCTGGCGGGCCCGTTCCTGAAGGCCGGCCTCGGGGCCGCGCTGCTGCACCTCGCCGCGGCCGAGGACGGTCGACGCGACGCCGTAGAACAACGACGCTTGATGGAGCCGGACGAACGGGTAGGCATCCTGCCAATGACCGCCGGCTGTGGTGCGCCGATCGACGAGGGTGACGTGCACGTCGGCGTGGTCGATCAGGGCGTCCGTGAAGGCCATGCCCGTAGCGCCTGCGCCGACGACCAGATAGTCGGTCTGCAACGATCGCATCGCCATGGGCTTCCGTCTCCGAGCGGTCGCGTGGGACCGGGGTCAATGGATGTTACGGGTGGGCTCGACCTGTGAGTCAAGGCCGGACCGCTTCGCTCACACGAAGCGGGTGTGGGTCACAGGCGCCGGTTGATCACGCCTCGGACCGCGTGGTTCTGTGAAGATGAGCGCATGGAGCGATCACCCGGGGCCGTCGAGATCCGCTCGGGCCCCTGGGACCTCTCCCACATCCAGGGATTCCTCCATTCGACCGTCATCCCGATGCGGCTCGCGACCCAGGGGTCGGCGTGGCCCCTGGTGCAGTCCCTGTGGTTCACCTTCGACGGCTCGGCTTTGTGGTGCTGCGCCCAGCAGGGATCGATCGTCGCGAGGCGTCTGCGCAGCGACCGTCGGTGCGCCTTCGAGATCGCCGCCGACGATCCGCCGTACCGAGGCGTACGGGGGAGGGGTGTCGCGTCGCTCGATCCCGGACCCGCCCCTGATCTGCTCTCGCGCCTCATCAGCCGGTATCACGTCGACGGCGAATCGCCGCTGGCATCTTGGCTGCTGTCGCGGGCGTCCGACGAGGTCGCCATCCGCATCGGCGCGCTCGTGGTGTCGTCGTGGGACTACTCGTCGCGCATGAAGGGGCCGTAGCGAACGGCGTGGAAGTTGCGCCGCGCGATGAGGTCGAGGCCTCACGAAGGGCGTCACGACATGACCGTCCTCCGAAGGCTCATCGGCGGCTGCGCCACATCGTGTGAGCGGGGGCGCGCCGTCGGGCAGTGCCAGTCGTTCTCTCGGCTCGAATCCGTGCCGCACGTAGAACGCCTCGTTCCCCGGCTTGGAGTTCTCCAGGTAGGCCGGGACGCCCTCGTGGTCGCAGCGGCCGAGCATCGGCTGGATGACCGCGGACCCGAACCCCTCGCCCTGTCGATCGTGGCGCACACCGATCGCGAACAGGTAGTAATGCGGCTCGGGCGGGTGGGCTTTGTCGATGATGGGAAGCAACCTGAACGTCCGGAACATCCCGAAGCGAAGACTGCGAACCAGCGCCGGAAGCGCTCGGATGAGGTCGCTCGGCGGGATGTCGGTGTGGCCCGGCGCGTTCCAGAGCGCGGTCGCCTCATGCTGCTCGGACGTGAACATCAGCGTCTGGGTTTGATGGAAACGGGTGGCGATCGCCCACCTGAACATCGGAGTCAGACGCGTCGGGTCATCACTGAACCTGCCCATCCAGCAGTTCAGAGGGTCGTCGCCGAACGCGTCGGCCAGCGACCGCGCCGACGCATCGCGTCCTGCTGGGCCAGCTCCCTGATCGCGGGCAAGCCGAGTCTCCTCGTGCTGGTGGTGTGTCACCGCTCGGGATGGCCGTGGCTCAGGTGCTGACCTGGTTGGTGACCTCGGCGGTCCGTTCCTGCGGCGGCGGGGGACCGTTCTCGAGCCCGGCGACGACCGGGCCGAGCGTCTGCTGGAACGCGTCGTTCGATTCCTTGGTGTCCCACAGCGCCACGACGAGGAAGCCGCCGTCGGTGGGCCCGGCGAAGTGGTGCAGCTGCCCCGGAGGCAGTGTGCCGTCGGCGGGATGGACCGCGGCGATGATCTCGTCGTACTGGTCCTGGGTGCCGCCCTCGAAGAAGTGCGTGATCAGGTACGTCATGGTCGGAGCTCCTGCCGCGGGATGGGGTGGCGCGAGGTCATCACCGAGCCATGCTCCTGTCAACCGGAGCGTGCCGACCAGCCGGTCGTGGAGGGACCGGTCTGGACTGGCGAAGGCGGTTCAGAGGGTGGCGGCGAGGTCGGCCGCGGCGCGGAGGGCCGCCTCGATTCCTCCGGAGCCCGACGCGTCGCCGATGACGTGCACCTCGACGGCGTCGGACGTGCCGGGGGGCACCGGAGCGGGGAGGCCGCGCCTGCCGTCGACGACGTCACCGGCTTCCGCGGACTCGACGTCACTGCCCTGATCGAGCTCGACCGTCGCACCGGCCGCCCGCGTGTCGGCGACGATGCGGAACCGCCCCGGCAGACCCAACTCGGGAGCGAGCACCGAGCCGGACGCCCGCAGCGTGGTCGGCTGTCCGGCCGATGCGGAGCGCAGGGCGAGCGACACGGCGGCCTTTCCATCGCCGATGACTGTCAGCGGCCCGCCGTCGAAGGTCGGGAGCTCCTCGCCGATCTCCCACGCGGCACCCGCGGCCCACACGAGCACATCGACCGACGCGAGGTCGTCGATCCGCACCGGCCGGTCCAGCGTGATCTGCACGCCGGCATCCGTTGCCGCGCCGACCAGCCAGTCGGCCAGGCCGAGGAGATCCTGGTCGACCCGCTCGGCCACGCGCAGCATCCCGCCGAGGCGGTCGGATCGTTCGTGCAGCTGGACGCGGTGACCGCGTTCGGCGAGCCGGCGTGCGACCTCGAGCCCGGCCGGCCCACCACCCGCCACGAGGACCGAACGCGGCGTGTTGGTCGTCGCCAGCGGGGTGTCGGCCTCGTGTCCGGCGTCCGGGTTCACCGCACACCGCACCGCTTCGTTCGTGAAGATCGCGCTGATGCACCGGTACTGGTAGGCGCAGGGCCGGATCCGATCACGACGCCCGGCCGCAAGCTTGGCGGGAAGGTCGGGGTCGGCGATCAGTGGGCGCCCCATCGCGATGATGTCTGCCGTGCCGTCTGCGATCGCAGCGTCGGCGAGCTCGGGAGTGAGGCGGCCCATCGCGATGACCGGCACGCCGAGCGCCGCACGGACCGCAGACGCGAGTGGGAGCAGTGCTCCGGGCACGTGGGGCGTGTGGCCGTCGGTGATGCCGGTGGCCACCATCGGCTCCGCGTACGAGGTCACGTGCAGGGCTACGAGCCCCGCGTCGAGCCCGAGCTGCATGGCGACGAGCGCATCGTCGAGGTGCTGGCCGGGTTCACGGTGGCGTTCGTCGGCACCGATGCGGGCCCACACCGGGAACGTGTCGGGCACCGCGGCCTTCACGGCCCGGATCACCTCGACGAACAACGTGGCGCGTCCGGCGGCGTCGCCGCCGTAGCGGTCGGTGCGCCGGTTGCTGAACGGCGTCAGGAACGAGTGGAGCAGGTACCCGTGGCCGGCGTGGAGCTCGATGCCGTCGAACCCGGCGTCGACGGCACGTCGCGCCGCGCGTGTGAAGGAGGCGACGACTTCGGCGAGGTCCTCCTCGGTGGCTTCCCTTGCCGTCATCTGCGCCGTTGGCGTCGTGAACGGTGCCATCGTCCGGGCCAGCTCGTCGTCGGTGAGCATCGAGGACAGCGCGTCCGGCGTCGGCGGACGTTTGCGCGACGGCACCAGGAACGGTCGACCCTCCGCGATGTCGAGCATGGCCTGGGATCCGCCATGTACCAGCTGCGCGGCAATGGCTGCTCCGTGCCGGTGGACCTCGTCGGTGATGGAGCTCAACGCCGGGAGGTCGGCGTCGGTCGCGCAGCTGATCTGGCGTGGATCGAAGGAGCCGACGGGATGGGCGATCGACACGGAGCCGACGATGACCAGTCCGACCCCGCCGCGCGCCCTCGCGCCGAACCACGCCACCGCGTCTTCGCCCGCGAGGTTGACCCCCATCGGGCACATCGCGAGTCGGTTCCGCAGCTCGAGGGTTCCGAGCGAACCCGTCGCGAGGAGGTGTTCGAAGGCCATGGCGCCGATCGTAGAACGTACCGTTCTTCCAGCAATCGGGGAGCGCACGGGCGTCGGGCGGACCGCGCGGCGCGCGTGCCCAGATGTTTCGGGGAGAAGCTACGCGTCAGCGCGCCGGGCGACGAGGAGCGGGATGACTCGGCTGGTGGCCGCTTGGTACTCGGCGTAGGGCGGGTACGCCGCGACGCTGCGCGCCCACCAGATCTCCTTCTCGTCGCCGGTGACCTCGCGCGCGACGTAATCGTGAGGCTCTGCTCCGTCCTGGATCACGAGCGCGGTCGGATCGGCGACGAGGTTGTGGTACCAGGAGGGATTCGTCGGCATCCCACCTTGCGAGGCCACCAGCGCGTATTCGCCTTCGTGCTCGACCTGCATCAAGGCCATCTTGCGGACCTTGCCACTCTTGTTGCCCCGCGTGCTCAGCACGATGATCGGCAGGCCGGTGTCCATCAGCGTGTTGGCGCGTTCGCCGCCGGAGGCTTCGTACTCCGCGACCTGGTCACGGACCCAGTCCCATGTGCTCGGCTCGTAGTCACCCTCGATCGGCATCGCGCCAGCGTAGATCGCCACCCGGTCGACGGGCGTCGCGTGCGATGAAGCCCACGAAGAACTGGACGCGTTGGTCGCGAACGACGGTCATCCCTCGTCCCAGGCGGCGAGGGCGCGGCGCGGATCGGTGTGGGAGAACGCCAGGCCCGCCAGACCCCGCCGAGCAGCTCGATGTCGCCCTGCGACGCGCTCCACGGATACGCGGCGCGTGCCACCGGTCAGCCGCGTCGGGTCCTGCCGCGCAGGGCGGTGAAGCAGAGCGACATGCTGATGGCACCGAGGACGGCGATGGCGAGGAGCGCCTTGGCGATGTCGTCCCATTCCCAGCCGACCATCACGAGTGACCGCAGTCCCTCGAGCAGGTACGTGACCGGGTTGAAGGCAGCGACGGTGTCGAGCCAGCCCGACAGCTGGGAACGGGGCACGTACGACGACGTGAGGAACAGGAACGGGAAGAAGAGCAGGAAGGTGGAGTTCACCGCGGCGGGGTTGCCGGTCTTGAGGGCGATTGCATAGCCGAAGCCAGTGAACGCGAGGCTCCACAGCGCGGCCAACCCGATGAACACGACGATGCCCGGCACGCCCGTCTCGAACCGCACTCCGATCGCGAACCCGACGGCAAGGATCGGGATGGTGAGCGCGACGGCGACCGCGATGTCGGCGACCATGTGGCCGAGCAGGATGGCCAGTCGCCGGATCGGGGTCATCAGTAGCCGGTCGAGGTAGCCGTCCTGCACGTCGAGCACGAGCGCCGGCGCACGCGAGATGCCCGTGACGCCGAGCAAGATGGCCGTCGGCATCTGGAAGGCCTTGTAGTCGAACCCTGCGCCCGCCGAGTCGGAGAACGTCGCGACGTTGACGATGAAGAAGAACAGCGCGATGAACACCGGCGGGAGCACGCCTTCGAAGTCCTTCGGGACACCCCGCAGCGCGCGCCCGGCGATGGCGGCGACGTCGTGGAGGAATCCGGCCGGCCGGGCCCGGAGGGCATCGGCACGGGTGGTCGGGGCAACGACATCGGCAACGGTGGTCGGGGCAACGGTCATCGGTCGGTCTCCTGGGTCTGGTCTTCGCGTTCGATGTGGATTCCGGTCAGGTCGAGGAACACGTCGTCGAGCGTCGGGGTGCGCAGGGTCAGGTCCCGCACCCTGACTTCGCATCCGTTCAACGCGACCGCGACCGGGCTGATCGCCGCGGAGCCGTTCTCGGTCGCGATGACGAGCTCGTCGCCGTGCGCCTCGACGCTCTGCACGCCGGCCAGACCCTCGACGATCGGCTGCAGCGGCGCGGCATCACCGTCGACCCGCACGATGATGACGTCGGCGCCGACCGAGCGTTTGAGCGCTTCGGGGGTGCCCTCGGCCACGATCCGACCGTCGTTGATGATCCCGACCCGGTCGCACAACAGGTCGGCCTCTTCGAGGTACTGCGTGGTCATGAAGATGGTCATCCCGAGCTGGTCGTTGAGGCGACGGACCTCTTCCCACACCGTCGTGCGGCTCGCGGGGTCGAGTCCGGTGGTGGGTTCGTCGAGGAACAGCACCTGGGGGTTGTGCACGAGGGCGGCAACGAGGTCGAGGCGTCGCTTCATGCCGCCGGAGTATGTGCCGATCGGTCGATCGAGCGCGTCGCGCATGTCGATCAGGTCACCGAGCTCGTCGACCCGCTGCGCCATCGCCCGCTTCGGGAGGCCGTACAGGAGGCCCTGGAGGCGGAGCAGCTGGCGTCCGGTCTGCTTCGGGTCGAGCGCGGCTTCCTGGAGCGCGGCGCCGATGCGGAGCCGGACCTCGCCGGGCTGCGATCCGACGTCGAAGCCGGCGATCGTGGCGGTCCCGCTGGTGGGGGCCACGAGGGTGCACAGCATCCGCACGGTCGTGGATTTGCCGGCACCGTTCGGGCCGAGGAATCCGTAGATCTCGCCCCGGGTCACCTCGAGGTCGACGTGATCGACCGCGGTGAAGTCGTCATACCTGCGCACCAGCTGTTCTGTGCGGATCGCGACCTCGTTCACCACTGCACACCCTTTCGATGTCTCGCGTACCTGGCGTCTCGGTACCCGGGGAGTCGGCCTCGGGACCGCGCCGGGCCCCGGAACTCATCGGTCGTCGGTTCGGTCCTCCGACGCCACTCGAGCGATTCTGGGGGTTGGAACCGGTCATCCCATGGCCAGTTCAAGTGATCCCACCAATCATTCGAAGTGGTACAATGGATTCATGAGTGGGACACACGCAGTGGTTGTGGGAAATCGGGGTCGGATCGTCGTTCCGGCTGAGGTACGCGAGCGAGCGGGGTTGTCGGAAGGAACTGCGCTCGTGCTCCTGGAGACGCCTGAGGGTCTGGTCCTGTTGACCCGCGAGCAGCTCCGAACCAGGGTGTGCCGGGAACTCGAAGGAGCGGAACTGGTCGACGAACTGCTCGAGGATCGGCGCCGAGCCGCGGGTCGGGAGGACGCACGATGACCGTCGTGCTCGATGCGTCGGCGATCTTGGCATTCGTGGGGAACGAAGCCGGCGCCGGTGTCGTCGAGGATGCGCTGGTCGACGACCCGCGGTGCGGTGCCGCGAACTGGTCGGAGGTCGCGCAGAAGGTCCTCGCGGCCGGTCGAGACTGGGACCTCGTCCGGGCGCTGTTGGTCAGCTACGAAGTTCGCGTCGAGCCGGTCGTGTCCGACGACGCCGAGTGGGCCGCCCGGCGGTGGCGGCGCGGCGAGGGCCTGTCGTTGGGCGATCGGCTGTGCCTCGCCCTCGGCGAACGGGTCGACGCCGAAGTGCTCACCGCCGACGACCGCTGGGGTTCGGCCGGCCGGGTGCGGCAGATCCGCTGATGAAGCTCGCGCCGCGCTACGACCGGCCCGCGGTCCTCGCCATCGACGACACGTTTGACAGCCAGCTGGTTCCCGTCACCCGACAACGGCGACGGTTCCAGTCGATGCTCGCGCAACTCACTGAGGAGCAGTGGTCGCACGCGAGCCGCTGCGACGGATGGACGGCACGCGACGTGGTCGTGCACCTCGTTACCGTGAACGAGTTCTGGACGATGTCGGTCGCCGCCGGTACAGCCGGGGAGCCGACCCGCGTGTTGGCCGGATTCGATCCGGCCAGCACGCCTGCGCTCCTCGTCGACACGATGCACGCGCTCCCGTCGAGCGAGGTGCTCGATCGCTTCGTCACGACGAACGAGGCATTCCTCGACACCCTCGCCCGGTTGACGGCCGAGGAGTGGTCGATGCCGGCGGAGTCGCCTCCCGGTCATGTTCCGATCCGTCTGCTCGCGCAGCACGCGCTGTGGGACAGCTGGGTCCACGAGCGCGACGTCGCGCTTCCCCTCGGCATCGCGCCGGCCATCGAGCCCGACGAGGTGGCATCGTGTTTGCGCTACGTCGCAGCGCTGAGCCCGGCGTTGGCCTTCGCGGTGGGCGCCGGCGGGGGTGGCGGTGGTCGTCGTGGTGACGTGCTCGCCGTCGAGGCCACGGATCCCGCCGTTCGTTTCGTCCTCGACGTCGGTGAGTCGGTCACGCTGCGAGACGCGCCGCTCGAGCTCGATGTTCCGTGCCTGCGTGGGGATGCCGTCGAGATGACCGAGGCTCTGAGTCTGCGCCGTCCGATGGATCCTGACGCTCCGCCGGAGTGGACAGAGATCCTCGGCGGCATGGAAGCAGCGTTCGACGCCAGGTGACCATGATCAACTGAGCGGGCGCGTTGTTCGTCGGCGAGGTGTCGATTCCGGGCCGGCTCGTTCGTCTCGTGGGGGACAATCACCAGGAGGAGCTGCGATGAAGTACATGTTGATGATCCATCAGGGCACGACGCCGACGCCGCTCGACCCGGCCGCGTGGGCGACACTGTCGGAAGACGAGCAGCAGGCGATCTACGCCGCGTACAACACGATCAACGCCACGCCGGGTGTGACGCCGGGCAACGGCCTGCAGCCGCCCGAGACCGCGACGACCGTGCGGGTGGCCGACGGCAAGACGATCGCGACCGACGGACCGTTCGTCGACACCAAGGAGTCGCTCAACGGCTACCTGATCTACGACGCCGACGACCTCGACGCGGCCATCGAACTCGCGGCACAGATCCCGGCGGCCCGGCTCGGCGGCGCGATCGAAGTCCGTCCGATCCAGGAGTGGTAGCGATTCTCGAGCAGACGTTCCGCGACGAGTGGGGGAGCGTGCTCGCCGCCCTCATCGGCTTCCTCGGCGACTTCGACCTCGCCGAGGAAGCCGCGCAGGACGCCTTCGCGATCGCCGCCGAGCGTTGGCCCCGCGACGGGTATCCCGAGCACCGACGCGCCTGGCTCGTGACGACCGCCCGCAACCGTGCGATCGACAGGGTCCGTCGCGAGCAGACGCTCGCCGCGAAGACGGCGCTCCTCCAACTCGAGGAGAAGGTGAGGGGTGAGATGAGCCCGACGACGTTCCGCGACGAGCGCCTCGAACTGGTCTTCACCTGCTGTCACCCGGCCCTCGCGATCGACGCGCAGGTCGCGCTGACCCTGCGAACCCTCGGGGGTCTGACCACCGACGAGATCGCCCGCGCGTTCCTCGTGCCCGAGGCGACGATGGCACAGCGACTCGTGCGCGCGAAGCGCAAGATCACGGCGGCCGGCATCCCGTTCCGGGTACCACCCGATCATCTCCTCGCGGATCGGCTCGCGGCGGTGCTCGCGGTCGTCTACCTGATCTTCAACGAGGGCTACAGCGGTCGGGGCGCCCTCGCGGCCGAAGCGCTCTGGCTGGGTGGCTCGCTCGTCGAGATGATGCCCGAGCAGCCCGAGGCGCATGGGCTGCTCGCAATGATGCTGCTGCACGACTCACGTCGGGACGCCCGCCGTCGCGACGGCGAGCTGGTGCTCCTCGCCGATCAGGACCGTTCGCTCTGGGACGTCGAACAGATCGCGCAGGGAAGGGCTGCGCTCGATCGCGCCTTCGCACTCGGTGGTCGGGGGCCGTATGTGGTGCAAGCAGCGATCGCGTCCCGGCATGCCGACGATCCTCCGGACTGGCGTCACATCGCAGTGTTGTACGCGGAGCTCGCGCAACTCACCGACTCACCGGTGGTCGAGCTGAATCGTGCCGCCGCGGTCGCGGAGGTCGAGGGCCCAGAAGCGGGTCTCCGGCTCGTCGACGAACTCGATCTCGACGACTACCGCTACCTGCACTCCACGCGAGGCGAGTTGCTCCACCGCCTCGATCGCGACCACGAAGCGCTCGCCGCGTACGGGCGGGCGTTGGCGCTGACCTCCGACGACGCCGAACGGCGCTGGTTCACACGGCGGATCTCCGAGCTCGACCCGACACACTCACCTCAGGAAGGACACTGATGCTCGGACGAAAGACCTACGCGAAGGAAGAGATCGCCCACGCGAAGTCGACGATCGCTGCGCAGCTCAAGGCGTATAGGGCGCTGGTCAAGGTCGTCGGCAGCAGCCCGGCCGACAAGAAGGCGGTCGCAGCCTTCGAGCCGCTCTTCTTCGCCAACTTGCTGCTCGCGCTCGACCGACCCTTCGTCCATCGCATCCGCGCGGTCACCGGCAAGGACGGCAACCCGCTCAACGAGGTCGAGCTGCTCTGCGAGTGCCTCATGGACCACGACGGGGTGCTGACCAAGAGCACGGTCATCAAGCTGGTGCCCGACCAGTCGGTCGTCG
>JBBRHS010000037.1:0-13893 GCA_038222385.1 Acidimicrobiia bacterium | reverse complement strand
TCGGTCGGGGTGAGGTGGATGACGTCGTGGTTGCGGGTGACGACGCGGCGCGCCGGGTCGATGGTCACGCTCCCGAGCTCCTGGAGGCCGAGGCCGGGATCGCCGTCGAGCGCCGCGCCCCGCTCGATCTCGGCCCGGGCCCGGTCGACCCGCCGCAGGATCGCGTGCACACGGGCGACGAGCTCGCGGGAGCTGAACGGCTTGGTGAGGTAGTCGTCGGCCCCGACGGTGAACCCGAGTACGAGGTCGGCTTCGGAGTCGCGGGCGGTCAGCATGAGCACGGGCACCGAGCGATCGGCCTGGATCCGCTCGCAGACCTCGAGTCCGTCGAGGCCCGGGAGCATCAGGTCGAGCACGACCAGGTCGGGGCGGATCCGCCGGCAGGTCTCGACCCCGCTGGGGCCGTCGCCGGCGATCTCGACCGCGAAGCCCTCGCTGCGGAGCCGGGCCGCGACGGCCTGGGCGATCGACGCTTCGTCCTCGATGACCAGGACGGTCCGGGATGGCTTCATTGCTTCGACCGCGACCACAAGGCCAGGATACGGAAGGTCGTGTCACCGAGTCCCCCTGGGTTCGTGGAGATCCTGTGCAGAAGCTGACCCGACCGGGGGGCGGACGACGTCCGGATCAGGAGCTCCCGACCCAGTCGCCGGCGAGTTGGGTGGAAGGGGTGGATTGTACGGTTCCGGCGGCTCGGAGCTCGACCACGGCGGGGACCGGATCCGGGTCGGAGAAGAGGGCCGGGTCGGCATGGTCGGCGGCGCGTCCGGTGCCGTCGGTCACCCAGTAGCTGGCCTCGAGCGCGATCCCGTTGTTGTCGGAGAAGTAGACCGACCGGATGAACCCGTGGTCGACGACGTCGGTGATCTCGCAGTCGGCCTCCAGGAGGCGCTTGCGCAGGGTGAGCAGGGCTTCCTCGTCGGGCAGGTTGAACGACAGGTGGTCGAACTGGCCTGCGATCGGGTCGGGGATCCCGGCGGGCTTCTCGAAGTGCGGCGCGTCGGCCCACTCGAAGAAGGCGAGGGTGTTGCCGGGGCCGATCTCGAAGAAGTAGTGCCGCATCGGGCCCGCCATCGTGGTGGCGACGAGCCGCATGCCGAGCACACCCTCGTAGAACCGGACCGTGGCGTCCATGTCGGCGGTGACGAGCGCCAGGTGGTTGATGCCACGCCAGCGGGGGACCTCGGTCATCGGACTGTCTCCTCTCGCCACGGGTCGGAACGTTCCTCAGTCTACGAACCGTCGGAGCCGTGACCGGACGCCGGCGCGCGCCCTGCGGCCACGCGACCGGTGATCAGCGGCGATCTGGTCGACGACCTTCAGGCCGGGGATCCCGGTGACGCCTCCGCCGCCGTGGGTCGCGGAGCTCGCCTGGTAGAGGTTGCGGATCGGGGTGCGGTAGTCGGCGTAGCCGGGAGCCGGTCGGAGGTGGAACAGCTGCGACGGCGTCAGCTCGCCGTGGAAGATGTTGCCGCCGATCAGGCCGTAGGTGTGCTCCATCGCGTGCGGGCCGATCACCTGGCGGTGCAGGATCGAGTCGGTGAAGCTGGGCGCGACCGCGTCGACCGCGGCGATCACCCGGTCGGCGTAGGCGTCGAGGTCGGCGGTGTGCGGCTCGTCGCTCCAGGTGTGCGGCACCCACTGCGTGAACATCGACACGACGTGCTTCCCCGCCGGCGCGAGGGTCGGGTCGAACACCGACGGGATGCAGATGTCGGCGAACGGCGCTGCGGCCGGCCGACCCGCCACCGCATCCTGGAACGCGTTCTCCACGTGGTCGAGCGACGGTGCGAGCACGATCGTGCCCCCGTGGACCTCGGGATCGAACCCGGGACGAGCGGTGAACTCGGGTAACCGGTCGACGGCGACGTTCACCTTCACCGTGCCACTGCGCGTCTTCCAGCGGCGGATGTCGGCGACGAAGTCGTCGGGGAGCTGCGACGTGGGGAGCTGATCGAGGAAGGTGATCTTCGGGTGGGTCGTCGCGATCACGATGTCGCCGAGCACCTCCTCGCCGGTCGAGGTGACGACGCCACGTGCTTCACCGTCGACGACGATGATCTGTTCGACGTCGACATCGGTGCGAACCGTGGCACCGAACGACTCGGCCGCGTCGCGCAGCGCGCGGGTCACCGAACCCATGCCGCCCTCGGGGAAGCCCCACGCACCGAGCTCCCTTTCTCCCTGACGGTCGCCGTCGCCGCCGCCGCCGCCGGCATCGGCGCCGACGCTGTCGCCGATCTGGTGGTGGGCCATCACGTACGCGGTGCCGGGTGAGCGCGGCCCCGCCCAGGTGCCGATCACGCCGCTCACCGCGAGCACGCCGCGCATGGCGTCGGACTCGAAGGTGTCCTCGAGGAGGTCGGCGATGCTCATCGTGAACAGACGCGTCACGTCGGCGATGGCCCGGGGGCTCCAGCGGCGGGCGGTCCAACCGAGGCGGGCCTGGTCGAACAGGTCGGCCGGGCGGTGCGACCCGAGGTTCGGCGGGGTCTCGGTGAGCAGCGGGGCCAGGAGTGCGGCGACGTCGCCGAGCCACTCCTCCCACCGGTCGTAGGCATCGGCGTCGCGGGCGGAGAACTGGGCGATCTGCTCCCGTCGACGGACCGGGTCGCTCGGCAGTGCGAGGGCGCGTCCGTCGGGGCGGGGCGCGAAGTAGGGACCCTGCGGATAGACGCGGTAACCGTGCTTCGCGAGTTGGAGCTCGCGCTGGATCTGCGGCGGCATCAGGCTCACCACGTACGAGAGCGCGGTGACCTTGTACTCGGGACCCCACGGCTGCTCCGTGATCGCGGCGCCGCCCACCGTGTCGCGCCGTTCGAGCACCATGACCCGTGCCCCGCGCTTCGCGAGCAGACCCGCAGCGACGAGTCCGTTGTGTCCGCCACCGATCACGACGACGTCGAACGGATCCGTGGCACTCCCGGCCCGGTTCATCCCGCCACCGGCTCCCCGTTGGTGCGATTGCGCACCCTCTGGGGTGGACAATCGCACCAACGAGGGGTTTCGGTCGGGGGCACGTCACGAGCCTTGCAGGTCGGGGCCGGGGTGCGCCCGCGCGCCGGTTCGGTAGCGGAAGAAGGCGGGGAGCAGCGCGGCGCATGCGATCCCTCCGACGATCGTGAGGAGACCGCCCGACACGATCGCGAAGGGCACCGCGACCATGGTGAGCTGCGCGCCGAAGAACGAGATGCTGCGCCCGATCCACACCCGACGGAAGTGCGGCGACGCCCGCAGCGGCCGCGTGTCGACCGTCAACGACCGCCAACCTGCGTCCGGAGGTTCGTCCCCCGTCACACCCTGACGGTACGACCCGACGTGGTCACGACGGGGGGAATTCGACCGCGGCGGACTGGTCGACGGTGAGGCCGACGTGATCGCCGCAGGAGGGGATCTGGGTGCCGGTCGCGGCGACCTCGTAGCGCGATCCGTCGAGCGCCTCCACCGCGAGGAGGAAGTGGTCCCGACGGAAGGTCCGGGTGACGACCGTGCCCGCGATCGCCCCGGTGGGGTCGACACGGATGCCGTCGGGGCGGGTGAGGAGACGCCGGTCGCCGAGGGTCACCGTGTTGACGAAGCCGAGGAACCGTGCCGTGAGCTCCGTCGCCGGTCGCTGCCACACGACTTCGGGCCGGCCGTCCTGCTCGACCCGGCCGTTGCGCATGATCAGCACCCGGTCCGCGACCGCGAAGGCTTCGTCGTGGTCGTGGGTCACGAACAACGCGCTGAGACCCAGCTCGACGAAGAGGGTCCGCAGCTCCACCATGAGCCGGTCGCGAAGCTCGCGGTCGAGTGACCCGAGCGGTTCGTCGAGCATGAGGAGCCGCGGCTCCGGCGCGATGGCGCGCGCCAGCGCGACCCGCTGCTGCTCGCCTCCCGACAGCTCGTGCACTCGGCGGTGATCGAAGCCGGCGAGACCGACCCGAGCCAGTGCTGCACCGGCTCGCCGTTCGACCTCGGCGCGCGGCAGCCATTGCATGCGCAGGCCGAAGCCGACGTTGTCGCCCACGTTGCGATGCGGGAACAAGGCGTGGTCCTGGAACATCAGCCCGAATCGTCGCCGGTGGGGAGGTACCCGGGTGAGGTCCTCGTCGGCCCAGAAGACGGTGCCGGCGGCGGAGGGTTCGAGACCGGCGACGACGCGGAGCAGGGTGCTCTTCCCGCTCCCACTCGGGCCGAGCACGCTCACCACCGACCCGGCGGCGACGTCGAGATCCACCCCGTCGAGCGCGGCGACGTCGTCGTAGGCCACCGCGAGCCCGCGTGTGCGGAGCCCGGGTGGTGCCGTCTCCGTCGCGCTCATCCTTCACCGGTCCCGGGGGCGTGAAACCGTTCGATGAACAGCACCGCCGTGGCCGTGAGGACCATGAGGATCACGCCGGCGGCCATCGCGGCCCCGAAGGTGGTGGTGCCGGGTCGGCCGAGCAGGCGGTAGATCACCACGGGCAGGGTCGGCCGATCGGGGCGGGCGATGAACGCGGTCGCACCGAACTCGCCGAGCGAGATCGCGAACGCGAAGCCCGCCGCGACCCCGACGGCGCGAGCGCCGATTCGCAGGTCGACCTCGCGCCACACCCGCGACGGCGTCGCGCCGAGCACCGCAGCCGCGTCGCGCAACCGGGGGTCGATCGACCGGAGGACCGGAGTCATCGTGCGGATCACGAACGGGGTGGCCACGAGCGCGTGCGCGATCGGCACCAGCCACCACGATGTCCGCAGGTCGAGGGGTGGTGCGTCGAGCGCGATGAGGAAGCCGAACCCGACGGTCACCGCCGACACGCCGAGGGGCAGGGCGAGCAGGCCGTCGAGCCCAAGCGCGAATCGGCCGCCGTGCCGCTCTCGGGACACGATCACCACGGCCGCGATGCCACCGATCACCAGCGCGATCGCCGTGGCGACGATCGCGTAGCTCAGGGAGTTGCGGATCGCCTCGGCGGGGGCAACCAGGAACGTGCTGCCGGTTCCGACGTCGCCGAGCGCGCGGTAGAAGCCGAGGCTCGGGCCGCCGGGGGTGGCGAACGAGCGCTCGACGAGCACCGCGATCGGCAGCGCGAGCAGCACCGCCATCACCGCGAGGTTGCCGGCGACGAAAGCGGTCGGGCCGACACCGTGCGGTCGGCGGCCAGTCGTGGCTGCGGGCCGGAGGCCGAGCGTGACCGCGTGCCGGCCCCGGGCCAGGCTGCCGATCCCGAGCAGGACCACGACCGCGGCGAGCTGGATGATCGACAGCGCGGCCGCGACGCGCAGGTCGAGCAGCAACGCGGTCTGGCGGTAGATCTCCGTCTCGAGGGTTGCGAAGCGGGGCCCGCCGAGCACGAGGATCACCCCGAAGCTCGTGAACGTGAAGAGGAACACGATCGCCGCCGCGGCCGCGATCGCGGGCCGGAGCGCCGGGAGGGTCACGTGCAGGAACACCCGAGTGCGGCTCGCGCCGAGCATGCGGGCCGCTTCCTCGCGACGGGGATCGAGGTGCGACCACAAGCCGCCGACCGTCCGGACCACGACCGCGTAGTTGAAGAACACGTGGGCCAGGAGGATCGCGAAGACGGTGCCGTCGATCCCCAGGAACGCGAGGGGTCCACCGGGGCCGAGCAGCGCGAGGAACGCGGACCCGACGACCACCGTCGGCAACACGAACGGCACGATGATCGCGGCGTGCAGCAGTGGACGACCGGGGAAGTCGTAGCGGGCGAAGAGGCACGCACCCGGGAGACCGATCGCGAGCGTGAGGGTCGTCGACGCCGCTGCCTGCCAGACGGTGAACCACGCGACGCGCCGCAAGCCGGCATCGCCCACGACGTCGCCGATCGCCCCGAAGTTGGGACCACCGTGCGACCAGAGCCCGCGGCCCAGGATCGTCCCGACCGGGTACAGGAAGAAGATCCCGAGGAACGCGAGCGGTACCAGAGCGAGCAGGAGCAGGCGCGCCCGACTCACATCGACGCCTGACTCACATCGATGCCGGAAGCACGTCGACGCCGGAGCGCGTCAACGGAGGACCGTGTCGGTCCACTGGTCGATCCAGGTGCTGCGGTTGCGGGCGATGCGTTCGGGGGCGATCTCGAACGGATCGGCGGGAACGGGCGCGTAGCGGGCCCACGACTCCGGCACCGCCACGCCTTCGCGCACGGGATACACGTACATCTGGTCGGGCACCCCCGCCTGGAACCGCGCCGAGAGCATCCAGTCGACGAGCGAACGAGCGAGTTTCGGGTGTTCCGCCCCGCGCAGCACTCCCGCGAACTCGACCTGGCGGAAGCACGTTTCGAGGACCGCGGCGGTCGGCGCCTCGGCCGGACTGCCCTCGGTCACGCCGGCCGGCGGGCTCGACGCGTACGACACGACGAGCGGGTAGCTCCCGCCCTGGCCGCCGCCCGCGAAGTCGGTGAAGTAGGCCTGTTCCCACCCGTCGACGACCTTGACGCCGTTGCCACGCAGTCGCGTCCAGTAGTCGCGCCACCCGTCGCCGTACTCTGCGATGGTGGCGAGGAGGAACGCGAGCCCGGGGGAGCTGCTCGCCGCGTTCTCGACGACGAGCATCCCCCGGTAGGCCGGTTGCGTGAGGTCGTCGAGCGACGTCGGTGCCGGGACGCCCCGGTCGGCGAGCGCGGCCCGGTCGTAGTTCACGCACACGTCGCCGAAGTCGATCGGCGTCAGCTCGTGGGTCGGGTCGAGCTGATACTCGGTGGGGACCAGGCCGAGATCGGCGGGTTCGTACGGCTCGAACACGTCGGCATCGGTGGCGCGGGAGAGGAAGGTGTTGTCGACGCCGAACATCGCGTCACCGAGGGGTTCGCCCTCGGTGAGGATGACCTGGTTCAGCGCACTCGCCGCGTCTCCCGACTTCAGGAGCTTCACCTCCACTTCGTGCTCCCGCTCGAACTCCGCCAGCGTGGCCTTCGCGACCGCGAACGAGTCGTGGGTCACGAGGGTGACGGTGCGCGAGCTACCCGGGTCGGAGCTGCCGCAGGCGACCAGCGCCGTGCCGGCGAGCACGATCGTGAGGCTGAGTGCGAGGTGGCGCTTCATGTCAGGGCTGCTCCGGAATCGCGTCGGGGCGCACCACCAGGAGCACGCCGTCGGTCAGGGCGACGCGTGCCGTCGGCGCGTCGAACTCGTTGCTGACTCCCCGGCTGGTTCCGGGGAGCAGGTCTTCGCCGTGGAGGGCCCACCGCAGGCCGTGGGTCCTCACGGCGCGCGCCGGTCCACCGAGCGGCAGCAGCGAGACGAGCTCGCCCGGTGTCCCGGTGAACTCGGTCGCGTCGCGCACGACCGTCGCGACGGCCGTGCCGACGCGGGCCTCGATCTCGAGATCGGCGAACTCCGGCGCCGCGAGCAACAGCGCGTTGGCGAGGAAGTGGTCGAGGCGGCCGCCACCGGCGCCCACGACGACGATCCGATGGGCGCCGAGGTCGCCAGCGGTCACCAGGGCGAGCTCGAGGTCGGTCGCGTCCTTGTCGGCGGGATGGCGCTCGACGCGACTCCCGGCTGCGACTGCCGCGTCGAGGTCGTTGGGATCGACCGAGTCGAGGTCGCCGACCACCACGTCGACGACGAGTCCGGCGGCGAGGGCGTGGCGCAGACCCGAGTCCGCCGCGACGAGGATCACGCCGGGGCCGACGGAGGCGACGAGTGACGTGACGGTGCCGGGGGCCGGCGCGTCGCCTCCGGCGAAGATCACCGCCGTCGTCTCGCGTTCGGTGCTCATCGGTTCCTCCCTGCGCCGGCATGATCCGGATCAGGTTCGAACGGTCGGCGGCTGCGTGCCACCCTCTCAGCCCGGCGCGCCGGACTCCCGTGTGAACGTGCGTACCCGCCGAGGGTAGCGCGGGACGTCAGCGGGTCGGCGGTCGCGTGGCGCGGGACGTCAGTGGGTGGGCGGTCGAGCCGACGGAGCGGATTCGACCGTCAAGGCAGGAGAAGAAGCGGGGTCGGCGGTCGCGTGGCGCGGGACGTCAGCGGGTGGGCGGTCGAGCCGACGGAGCGGATTCGACCAGCAAGGTGGCGAAGGTCCCGAGGGTGGCGGTGACGAGGACCCGGATGCCGACCTCGATCGCCCCCTCGTCGACGTCGAAGGTGCCGGCGTGCAGATCGAGCCGCGGACCGTGGCTGCTCGGATCGTGCACGCCGAGTCGCACGTAGGATCCGGGCACCCGTTCGAGGTACCAGGCGAAGTCGTCGGCGCCCGCGCTCTGCTCCATCGTGACGACGGCGTCGCGGCCGACCACCGACCGGGCCCCCGCGGCGAACACCTCCGTCATCGCGGGATCGTTGACCACCGGGGGCACCCCGCGCTCGTGGTCGAGTTCGACGCTCGCGCCGGTCGGACCGACGATCTCGTCGAGCGCGATCTCGAGCGCCTCCGGGGCCCGGGCCCAGGCGTCACGGTCGCGGGACCGGACCGTCCCGCGCAGCACGGCGGTGGTGGGGATGACGTTCGCGGCGTCGCCGGCGTCGATCGCGCCGAAGACGAGGTTGAGGTCGCTGACCCGTTCCCGCAGCAGGCCGGGCAGCTCGCTCACGATCCGGGCTGCGACGGTGACGAGGTCGACCGTCTGCTCGGGACGGGCCGTGTGGCCACCGGGTCCGTGGAGGGTGATCTCCACGAGATCGGCCGCCGACGTGATCGCACCGTGCCGCACACCGATGGTGCCGCGGTCGAGCCGGGGATCGCAGTGGTAGCCGAAGCACGCGCTCACGTCGGTGAGGCCGCCGTCGGCGATCACGTCGCGCGCACCGCCTCGGGCCGACTCCTCCGCGGGTTGGAACACCAGTCGGACCCGGCCGGGAAGTCGATCCCGCTCGCGGGTGAGCCGGGCGAGCGCCAGCCCCGCGCCGAGGACCACGGTGGTGTGGACGTCGTGCCCACACGCGTGGGCGACGCCGTCGACCTGGGATCGGTACGCCACGTCCTTGTCGTCGTGCATCGCGAGCGCGTCGAGATCGGCCCGCAGTGCGACGACGGGGCCGGTCGAGGTGCCGGTGTCGAGATCACAGAGGAGTCCCGTGCCGCGGGTCAGGACCCGGGGTTCGAGGCCGGCGATCTGCAAGCGGCTCGATACGAGGTCGGTCGTCGCGTGTTCCTCGCCGCTCAGCTCCGGATGGGCGTGCAGCTGGCGACGGAACGCGACCAGCTCCTCGAGGTGCGCGTCGAGGAACTCGTCGAGGAACGCCGCGATCTCGGGGTCGGTGGACTGGGGCTCGGGAGACTGGGTCGTCACGGTGCCTCCGGTGCGTCGGTGGCGAACTCGGCGACGAGATGGTGGACGACGTCGGCGAGGCCGCCACCCCGCTCGACCACTGCGCGTTGGCGCATGTAGCTCGGGCCGGTCTGCAGGATGCGCGGGATGCCCGCCAGCTCAGTGGCGCAGTCGAGCTCGACCGCCACCGGCTCGAGCTCCGTGAGCACCGCGGACACCAGCTCACGCGTCGACGTCCGCGCCCCTGTCTCGTCGACGATCAGGTCGGCGTCGATGCCGTACCGTGCCGCGAGCCACTTGTTCTGTCGCATCACCCAGTCTCGCGGGAACGTCAGCTCCTCGCCGGCGTCGAGCCGGCGGTCGAACCAGGTCACGAGGCACTGCGCGAGCGCCGCCAACGCGGTGGTCTCCTGCAGCGTCGGCATGGCGTCGCAGATCCGCAGCTCGACCGTCCCGAAGTCGGGATGGGGCCGGATGTCCCACCACACCTCGCGGATGGTCGAGATCGCCTCGGCGTGGACGAGCGTGTGCATGAACCGCTCGAAGTCTTCCCAGTCTTCGAGGTGGGGGGGCAGGCCGGCTGTGGGCAGCGACTCGAACACCTTCGAACGCGCCGACGCGAGACCCGTGTCGTGCGCTTCCCAGTACGGGCTCGACGCCGAGAGCGCGAGGAAGATGGGGAGGTAGCGCGTGAGCGCGTTGGCGATCGCGATCGCCTTCTCACCGGACCGGATCCCGATGTGCACGTGCATGCCGAAGATCTGGAGCCGCCGCGCCGGCCACTGCATGTCGTGGAGCAGTGCTGCGTAGCGGGGCTCGGGACTGATGGTCTGGTCGTGCCAGCTCGACAGCGGGTGGGTTCCGGCTGAGAGGAGCGAGAGGTCGTGGCGGTCGGCCACGACCGTGAGTTCGGCGATCGTACCGGCGAGGTCGGCGCGAGCGTCGCGGACGGTCTCACAGATACCGGTGATCACCTCGACGGTGCATTCGAGGAGCTCGTGCTTGGCCTTGGGATGCTCGCCGTCGGGGTGTCCACGCCCCATCTCGGTCAGCAGCTGTGACCCCGCACTCACGAGCTCGCCCGACGCGCGGTCGACGACCATGAGCTCCATCTCGACGCCGAGCGTGGAGCGTTCCGATTCGTTGAACACGATCCGCACGTCAGTCCGCCAGCGCGCGCACCGCGTCGGCCTGCCACGGGTTCTCGGGCCAGCCCCGCTTGCTCCGCGCCCGTTGGACCCGGTGCAACCAGGCGACGATGTCGTCCGGATCATGTCCGAGCCGCACGAGCGCGCCCCCGACGACGGTGCCGGTGCGACCGCGTCCGGCGTGGCAGTGCACGAGCACGCCTTCGCCGGAGGAGAGCGCGTCGACCACGGTGTCGACCGCAGCCTCGACCTGGACCTGCTCGACATCGGGGTTGCTCGGACCCGACACGAATTGATCCTGCAGGTCGAACGCGTGCGACACGAGGGGGTGGGGGTCGTAGCGAGCGGCACTGTCGGTGAGGCATACGACGTGACGGAATCCCTCGGCGTGCAGCAGGTCCCAGTCGGCGCGGTGGGGATACGCCATGCCCGCGAGCGGTGCGGGTTCGCGAGTCGCCCACCACAGTTCGGCCGGGACGGCGAGGTGGCCGATGAAGCCCGGCGTGCTCCCGGGCGCGGCGAGCCGCGGTGCCGTCACCCGCAACCCCTCGGGCGCGGCGACGTCATCGCGAGTTGGCGAAGAGTTCCTCGACCGGACCGAGGTCGTAGGGGGCGCCGACCATCACGATGAGGTGGGTGGCCCCGGCGTCGAGGTAGGCCTGCCAGTCGCCGATCTCGTCGGGCTGGATCGCGACCGTCCGCTCGATACCGGTGGGGTCGGTGCCGACCTTGGCGCACCACTCGTCGAGGATCGCGTTCTTGGCCGCGAAGTTCGCCGGTGGACCGAACGAGTTCCACATCTGGGCGTGTTGGGCGACGAGTCGGAGCGTGACCTTCTCGCCCCCGCCTCCGATCAGGATCGGGAGCGGGCCGACCGGCGGCGGGACCAGCTTCTTGATGCGGTCCTCGATCACCGGCAGGGCCTCGCCCAGGGCCCGGAGCCGACCGGGAGCCGTGCCGAACTCGTAGCCGTACTCGGTGTAGTCGCGCTCGAACCAGCCCGACCCGATCCCGAGGATGAACCGGCCGTGGCTGATGAGGTCGATGGTGCGCGCCATGTCGGCGAGGAGGTTCGGGTTCCGGTACGAGTTGCAGGTGACGAGCGCACCGAGGCGGGCGTGCTCGGTGTCGGCCGCCATCGCGGCAAGGAGCGTGTAGCCCTCGTAGTGGTTGGCGTCGGGGTTCCCGTACAGCGGGTAGAAGTGGTCCCACGTCCAGATGCTGTCGACGCCCATCGCGTCGGCCGCCTTCCACGCGGCCCGCATCTCGTCGACGGTTCCTTCTTGTGGGTGTAGCTGCACCCCAACCTGAAAGCTCATGCCGCCAACCTACCTCTGGGTCGGATCCGCTGCGGCGGCTCGATCGCTCACCCGCGTGTGCGCTGTGGCCGCGTGTCCGCCGCCTCCGCTCCTCCTCCTACCGGTAGTTGCCGGTGTGGCCCATGCTGTAGGTGCCCGGTTGGGGGAAGAAGCAGATCCCGTGGGGGCCGGCCCCGACCTGGAACGTCTTGATGAGCCCGCCCGTCGTGGTGTCGATCACGTACACGGCGGAGTCGTACCGACCGCTCAGCCACAGCTGGCTGCCATCGGGTGACACGCCACCCATGTCGGGGCTCCCGCCGATGTTCCACGTCGTCTCGACCGCGTTGGTGGCGAAGTCGAACACGGAGACGGACCCGGCGAGCCGGTTGCTCACATACAGCTTCGTGCCGTCGCGGCTCGGGTACAGCCCGTGGGTGCCCTGACCCGTGACCACGAACGCCACCTCGGTCATCGCCACCGGGTCGACGATCGACACCCCACCGCGACCCTGGTTCGCGACGTAGACCAGCTTGCCGTCGGGCGCGAGCTTCACGTCGACGGCCGCGCCGCCGAGGTCGACCTCGCCGGTGATCTCCATCGTGGCGAGGTCGATGCGCACGAGCCAGCCGCCGTCGAACTCGGTGCTCGCGAACATCGTGGTGCCGTCGGCGCTGAACTCGGCGTGGTTCACCCCCCGGTGCGAGATGTACACCGACTTGATGAGGGTCCAGTCGACCGGGTTGCGGAAGTCGATCTTCTGCTCCCGCTCAGCCATCACCGCGGCCTTGGTGCCGTCGGGTGTGAAGTAGAGGTTGTACGGGTCGTTCACCGGGATGTCGGCACCGGGCTTGCCCGTCATCGGGTCGATCGGCGTGAGCGTGTTCCCGCGGTTGTTGTTGACGTAGAGCGTCTTCATGTCCCACGACGGCACGACGTGCTGGGGGAGGTCGCCGGTGTTCCAATGATCGACGATCTCCATGGTGGCCACGTCGATCACGTCGATCGTGTCCGATTCACTGTTCGGCACGTAGACGCGGGTCGGTACACCGGCGACCGCCGGGCTCATCATGTTGGCGCCGGTGTTCGCGTACACGTTCACTGGAGGCGGCGGGGGCGGAGTCGTGGTGGTCGTGGTGGTGCTCGACGACGTGCTCGAGTCCTGGTTGGGTTCGGACGCCTGATCGGCGCCGTCGCCCGTCGTGCAGGCGGCGAGGAGCAGGCTGCACGCGAATACGGCGACCACGACGATCCGGAACCGGTGGGCGAGACTCGTACGAACGCGTTGCGGCACGGCGAAGTTTCTAGCAGGGGCGGGAGGGGCGGTCAGGGCCCGAGGACGCCGGGAGGCAGATGGCATGATCGCCGGGATGTTCGTGACGAACCACGTGCTCGCCGGGACCCTCGTCGGCCTGGCTCTGCCGCACAACCCGGCCCAGGCCCTCGCGGGTGGGATCGCGTCGCACGTGATCATGGACCTGACCCCCCACTGCGGCGACGGGACCCTCACCGACGACGAGTTCTTCGTGATCGCCCGCCGCGACGGTCTCCTCGCGCTCGGGGTCCTCGCGGCGATCCTGGTCTCGGCGCCTGCGCCGCGCCGGTCGGTGATGGCCGGCGTCGTGGGAGCCGTGCTGCTCGACCTCGACAAGCCGTGCACGCGGTTCTTCGGGTTCGATCCGTTCCCCCGTGCCGTGGGCCGGTTCCACCACTGGATCCAGAACGAAGCCCCGCACCGTGTGCCCCACGAGGTCGGGGCGGGTGCGGTGCTGGGGATCGCCGCGGCCGGTGGACTGCTCGGTCGCCGCGTGGCGGCGTCCCGGACGAAGAGAGGACGCACATGACGATCCAGGAGCTCATCGTCGGCGGCGGGCGCCGACCATCGCGCGACGGGGCCACGTTCTCGGTGCGGGAGCCGGCGACCGGTGCCGTGCTGGCCGAGGTCTCCCGGGCCGGTGTGGCCGACGTCGACGACGCGCTGACCATCGCCACCGGTGCGTTCGAGTCGGGGGTGTGGGCGGCGACGGGCGCGACCAGCCGGGGTCGGGTGCTCGCCCGGGTCGCGGCGCTGCTGCGCGAACGCACCGACGAGCTCGCGATGGTCGAGGCCGCCAACGCGGGGAAGCCGCTCGGCGACGCCCGCTGGGAGGTCGCGGCCGCGGCCGCGACCTTCGAGTACTACGCCGGCGCGGCGAACAAGCACTTCGGCGAGGTGGTGCCGGTCCAGGAGCCGGGTCTCGACGTGGT
>JBBRHS010000036.1:0-14008 GCA_038222385.1 Acidimicrobiia bacterium | reverse complement strand
GGCCTCCATGCGCTCCGGGTCGGTCACGAAGTACGGGTAGATGTAGCCCTTGTCGAAGCGCATGCCCTCGACGAGGTCGAGCTCCATGCCGAAGGTCTGGCTCTCCTCCACGGTGATGACGCCGTCCTTGCCGACCTTCTCGAGCGACTCGGCGATCATCGAGCCGATCTCCGTGTCGGCGGCCGAGATGGCGGCGACGTTGGCGATCTGCGCGGGGTCGGTCTCGACCTTCTTCGACGAGCTCTTGATCGACGCGACGGCCTCGACGACCGCAGCCTCGATGCCCTTCTTCAGCGTCATCGGGTTCGCACCGGCTGCGACGTTGCGCAGACCCTCACGGACCATCGCCCAGGCGAGGACCGTGGCGGTGGTGGTGCCGTCACCGGCGACGTCGTCGGTCTTCTTGGCGACTTCCTTGACCAGCTCGGCGCCGATCTTCTCGTACGGGTCCTCGAGGTCGACTTCCTTGGCGATCGAGACACCGTCGTTCGTGATCGTGGGGGCGCCCCACTTCTTCTCGAGGACGACGTTGCGACCCTTCGGGCCGAGTGTGACGCGCACGGCGTCGGCGAGCTTGTTCATGCCCGCTTCGAGCGACCGACGGGCCTGCTCGCTGTATGCGATCTGCTTCGACATTCGTGAAACCCCCTGGGGATTCATCTGGTGCACGTGAGTGGAGCACGTGGGAACTGACGAGGTCATTTGGAGCTGTCATTAGCACTCGGCTATGAAGAGTGCTAACCCATGTTGGCACTCTCGACGGTCGAGTGCAAGTAGGCGGCCCGCCGCGACCGGGCCTCCATCTGGTCGCGCACCACCGCCCGGATGTCGGTGACCGGCACCCAGCCGACGCGAGCCGCCAGACGGGTCGTGTCAGCGAGCGTGGCGTCGGGATCTTCCGCCGGCGCCTGACCCGTCTCGATGGCCACCGGCCTCCCGGCCTCTTCCACGACGGCTCCCAGGAGGTCCCGGAGGTGCACGCTGGACCCGGTGCCGACGTTCACCACCCCGTGCGGCTGGTGAACGAGGTCGACGAGCACCCGGGCGACATCGCGAACGTCGGTGACGTCGCGACTCCGCTCCAGAGATCCGAGGACCTCGATCGGGGTGCCCTCGAGCGCCGCGGTGAGCCACCGGGCGACGGCCATGTCGGGCCGTTGACCAGGACCGGTCACCGTGAAGGGCCGGGCCACGACAACCGCACCACCACGGTCGGCCCGGATCGCGCACTGGTTCTCGACGGCCACTTTCGAGCGGGCGTAGTCGCCGAGTGGAAGGAGGAGGTCATCCTCCCGCGACGGCCGAAGTTTGCCGCGGCGCGTGCGTCGGGCGCCGCCGTACACCGACGACGACGACGTGACCACCAACGGGACGTCGAGCCCAGTGAGCGCGAGCACGTTCGCGGCGGCGCCGGCGTTGTCGCGGCGGCGGGCGAGCGCCACTTCGGGACCACCATCACGAACACCGCCGCGACCGGCGAGATGGAACACGACGTCGGCTTCGCGCAGAACGTCGGCGACGATCGAGCGATGGGTGCTTCCGGTGAGCTCGACAGCCAGATGCCGGCCGGGGAGGTCCTCCGCCGGGTACCGCCGGTCGAGTCCGACCACGTCGGCTTCCCGACCCGACAGCTCGCGCACGACCTGCGCGCCGATGAACCCGGCCGAGCCGGTGACGACCGCGCGAGTCGCGGCGAGCGATGAGCCGCTCACGTGACCGTGAAGGTCGTGACCATACCCTCGCGGAGATGGCTCTCCTTCTCGCCGTTCGGCTCCGTCTCGGTGATGTTGCAGACGAGGGTGTACGCGCCCGGAGTGAGATCGAAGACCCCTTCGCACGACTCGCCGGCAGCGAACCCCTCGATCTCGCCTACGAGCGCACCGGTCGGAAGGCCGGCCTCTTCGAGCGCCCCGTTGTCGTCGAGGGGAAGCTCGTTGGGCTCCACTCCTTTGACGATCACCAGCTCATGCGCTTCCTTGCCGCGGTTCCGCACCACGAACCCGACGCGGCCGCTCGGCGCAGAAGGAGCACTCGGGATGATGGTCCACTCGTCGAGTGACACGTCGATCTTCGTCGTTGCGGTCGCGATGTCTCCGACGGGCACGCACTGCGCCACGACACCGGAGCCCGTGCCCGAGCCCGAGCCCGGCGGGCAGTTCGTGCTGCTCGACCCGGAACTCGCCGCGGCCGCGCCCGACGCGGAGGCAGGCGTAGACGCCGAGCCGCAGTCGGCGAGGGTGCGCACCGAGGCGCCGTCGTCGTCACCGCTACACGCGGCGAAGAACAGCATCGACGCGGCGAATGCCGCTGCCGTCAAACGAATGGACTTGCCCATGTTCTCCTTCTTTCCCTCGGGAGGGGTTCGGTCGGTTTCTCGGCGGACGCGCTGGCGCGGCGCCAGCCCCAGCAGGCAAGCGCGGCGATGACGGTGATCCACGCGATGACGAGCACCTCGGTTCCCGCCGGACTTGTCCGCAGATCCGGGAGGGCGAGGCGAAGGGCGCGCACGACCGGCATCCGGGTGCGCTCGAAATCGACGACCAACGTGAGCCGTTCCGCCAGCCCCTCCGCGAGGAGCCACACCGAAGTCGACGCACCGACGACCAACCCGGCGGGGAGCCAACGTCGAAGCGACACGTCGGAACCGGCCCACCACGCGATCGCGAGGACTGCGGCCGGCAAGACGACGACGACCTGGCGCCCCGGCCACCACCAACCGTGCATGGTGAGGGCGACGAAGGTCGCGTTCAGCCATCCCGCCACGAGCACGAGGGCGAGTACGTCCCAGCCGGGAGGGCGGCGGCGCACGAGAGCGGCCAGCGCCGGAACCGCGAGCAGGAAGGCCGGCTGCCAGACCATGAGGCCGAAACCACGATCGACGAGCAGACCGACGAGTCGCACCGAACGGCCGAGGTAGTCGGGATCGGCCCCCATGACGGTTGCCTCACCGGCGCTGAAGTGGGAGCCGGCCGCGTACACCGTCCAGCCGCCGTACCAGGCATGGTGCAGCGCGAAGTACGCGACTCCCGCAACCACCAGCACGGACGCAAACCCGAGACCGACGCCCGGCCGTCGGGAACGGACCAGGCGGGCGCACCCGAGCGCGGCGAGCACCACGACGACCGGCGCGTACTTCACCGAGAGCCACGGGAGCGCGACGACAGCGAGAGCGAGCGCGGTGATCCCACCCGCCCGGAGCTTCCCGGTGAGCGCGGCGATCGCAACCGTCACGGCGAGCGCGGCAGGAAGCTCGGGATACACCTGGGTCCCATAGACGACGAACGGCGCCGCGAGCGAGAACGTGAGCACGGCGAGCACCGAGATCCCTACGGGCGCATCGAAGCGGCGAACGGCGGTCCACACGAGCAATGCGGCGAGCGCCCCGGCCAGCAGCGCCAGACTCAGCTTGGCGGCCACCCAGCCACCGAGGAGCACGGGCCCTGCAAGCAACGCCGGCAGGAGTGGATCGTGGGGGCTCACCAGTGCCGCGTCGGACCGGGTGCTCTCCTGCATCGGCAACGCGGGTGCGTGGAAATCACGGTAACGACCAGCGGCACGTTCGTCGCTCACGTCGAGGTCGGCGTCTTCGCCGAGGCTGATCGCCGTCATGAGGTACTGCGGCTCGTCGGCCGTCACCTGCGCGTCGTACGTGGCACGGACCGCCGCGAAAGGAGCAGTCCACGCGGCCACGCCGACCGCAACCGCCACGAGCAGCCACCGCAGGGAGGACGCGTGGCGTCTATCGAGTACTCGACGGTCCGATGCGCGAACGCGTGCGGCGCCCAACTGCGGGGCAGGAGAGCGATCCCGGACGCCACCGTTCACGCGCGCGTCCGTGCCATGTGTCGGATCGTGAGGAACCAGGTGAGCACCGCCGAGAGCGCCACGAGCACGAGCCCCGCCAGCCCGGCCTGGGCGAAGAAGCCTTCCTCGGTGGCGCTCCAGACGCGCAGCGCGAGCGTGTCCACACCGATCGGTGCGAGGAGCAGCGTCGTCGGGAGCTCCTTCATCACGCTGAGGAGCACGAGGCCGGCGCCGGCCGCGAGACCCGGGAGCATCAACGGCAGCTCGACGGTGCGGAACCGGCGCAGCCGCGTCGCGCCGAGCGCTCGTGCCGCGTCGTCTACACGACGGGGCACGCCTTCGACTGCAGCCTGTGATGCCCGCATCGCCTGGGCTCCGAAGTGGACGACGTAGGCGAAGACCAACAGCGGCAGCGTCTGGTACAGCCGGTCGACGATGGGAGCGTTCAGCGTCCAGACCACGAGCGCGAGTGCGATCACGAGACCCGGCAGCGCGAACCCGCCGACGATCAGCGTGTTGGCGGTCGACCCCGTCGCCGAGCGATAGCGCGTCGTGAGGTACGCGACGGGAAGCACCAACGTCACCGCGGCGACCGCCGCCACCACGCCGAGGAGGGCGGTGTTGACCGTCGGCGAGACGAGCGTGCCCAGATCGGCGCCCCGCCCGAGCACGTCACGACCTCCGGAGAGCCCACGCAACGTCCACCAACCGAGCACCGTCACCGGTGCGACGATGCCGAGGCCGACCACAGCGGCGACGAAACCGAGCGCCGGGACCTTCCACACGCCGAGCGCGCTGACGTGTGGTCGATGGCCGCTCGCGGCGACCTCGACCCTGGCCCGCCGCCGCGTCGATGTCCGCTCGGCCAGGATGACCCCCACTGCGATCATGCCGAGGAGCAGGCTCATCGCCATCGCGGCCTGCGTGTCGAGCAGTCGGGCCGCATAGATGCGCCGGGTCAGCGTGTCGTACCTCACGATGGCAACGGCGCCGAACTCGCTCACGACGTACAGGAACACCAGGAGCGACCCCGCCACGACCGCCCCTGCCGCCTGTGGGAGCACGATCGTTCGGAAGACCGCCGCCGGCGACCGTCCGAGCGCGCGAGCGCTCTCTTCGAGTGAGCGCGGGAGACCCGCCAGGCGGGCGACGACAGGGAGGTAGACGTACGGATAGCTGATGACCGTGAGGACGGTGAACGCGGCCCAGAAACCCTGGACCCGCAGGCCGGTGTCGATCCCGAGGAGCTCGTCGAGCATGCCCCCGCGCGCGAACGCCGAGACCAGCGCCAACGCGGCGACGAACGAGGGCAGCACCAGCGGCAGCGCGGCCAGCACCGCGAAGGCCCTCCGACCGGGCAGGTCGGTGCGGGTGACGAGCCACGCCAACGTGGTGCCGACCACCGTCGACGCGATCGTGACCGTGGCGGCGAGCCAGAGAGTCCGCTGCAAGGGTCCGAGCACAGACGCCGACGACACGGTCTCGAAGAAGCCGCCGACGTCGTCGAGGTTGCGGACGACGAGATACCCGAGCGGCGCGCTGAAGAGCACCGCGATCAGGAGTCCGACGATCGACAGGATGCGCGGCGGGCGCCGCGCTCCGATCAGGAACTCCCCGGCCGGATCGTCTTCGCCCCGGATCGGCGCGACGACGGTCACGAGCCTTCCAGGCCGGCCTGTTGGATCAGGCTGCGGGTGGTCTTGAAGAAGTCCCCGAGCGAGCTGAGCTCGAGCCGCGGCGACATGATCTCTGCGAGTGGCGGAAGATCCTCCACCGACGGTCGCACCCCGGCTGCGAGTGGGTACTCGAACGTCTCGTCGGCGAAGAACCGCTGTGCCTGCTTCGACAGGAGGAAGTCGATGAGCTCCTCGGCCTCCGAAGTGTTGTCGCTGCTCTTCAGGATCCCGGTCGCGGTCACGAGGATCAGCGCACCGATGTCGCCGCCGGGGAACACGTGGTTCTCGGTCGCTATCCCCGGGTCCTCCGCCTTCGCCTGCTCGTTGTAGTAGTGGTTGACGAGGCCGTAATCGATCTCGCCGCGGTTGATCGCGTCGAGGATCGCGATGTTGTTCGGGTAGCTCTGGACGTCGTTCGCCTTCATCGCCTCGAGCCAGTTCAGGGTGCGCGCGTCGCTGGTGGCCTCGCGCATCCCGCTGACGAAGTCGACGAAGGACGCGTTCGTCGGTGCGATCCCGACCCTTCCCCGGTACTTCGGGTCGGTCACGTCGTAGACGGATACGGGAAGGCGGGCAGCGTCGATCGTGTCGGCGTTGTATGCGAGCACGCGGACCCGACCCGAGACGCCGACCCAGTCGCCGTCGGATGCGCGGAACCGCCTCGACACCTTGTCGAGGGTCGATGCAGGCAGTGTGGCGAGCAGGTCCTTGCTGTCGATGTAGCCGATCGCCCCCGGGCTCTGCGACAAGAACACGTCCGCCGGGCTCCTGTCGCCCTCCTGGTCGATCAACAACGCGAGGTCGGGCGAGTCGCCGTAGCGCACGTCGACCGAGATACCCGACTCCTCGGCGAAGCGGTCGAGGACCGGCGCGATGAGATCGCTGGTGCGGCCCGAGTAGATCGTGACCGAGCGGCCGCCGCTGCTCGAACAGCCTGCGAGGCTCCCGGCAACGACTCCGAGCACGAGGAGGAGCGCGCAGAGGCGTCGGTGGGGCGTCGGGCCATCGGAAGGACGAGGTGAGAGGCGCGGTCGATGCACGGGTCGAGTGTTTCATGAAACCCCAGGTTATGTAAAGATGCCCTTAGTATGGGACGTAAACCCTTACCTCCGTTGGATGCAGCCGGGCCGGTCATCGATCCTTCGGCACCGATCGTGCTCTTCCTGCCGGCGCGCGATGAAGTGGGCTCGGTGGCTGCCGTCGTGCGTCGGGTCCCGACCTTCGTACGGGATCACCCGGTTCTGTGCATCGTGGTCGACGACCACTCGACCGACGGCACCGCCGCCGCCGCGCACGCAGCAGGCGCCGAGGTCGTGACCAACCGGGGCCCCGGCGGCCTCGGTGCCGCGGTGCGCGTCGGCTTGAACGACTCGGTGGCCCGCGGCGCCGCGGCCGTGGCGTTTTGCGATGCCGACGGCGAGTACGCGCCCGAAGAGCTCCATCGCCTGGTCGGGCCGATCCTCGACGACCACGCCGACTACGTCGTCGGATCGCGCTTCTCCGGACGCATCGATCGCATGCTCCCCCATCGCCGGTTCGGCAACCGTGTGCTCACGATCGCACTCGCGTACCTGGCGCGCCTACCGATCACCGACGGCCAGAGCGGTTATCGCGCAGTGTCGCTCGAAGCGGCCAGGAATGCCGAGGTGATCCACGATTACAACTACGCGCAGGTGCTCACGCTCGACTTGGTGCGCAAGGGCTACCGGTACTCGGAGGTCCCCATCAGCTACGCGTTCCGGGAAGAGGGTCGTTCGTTCATCCGGCTCGGCGCCTATCTCCGTGCGGTCGTGCCCGCCGTCTGGCGCGAACTGCGCACGTGATGGCGTGTTCCTCTCGACGAACGCGGCGCCCACTAGTCCTCGACGACGTTGTTCCGGAACCTGGCCCTGGCCTCGCGCCACCGGCCACCGTCGAACCGTCCGTCGGGTCCGATCGCCGCCGCGGCGTCGCGCCCCATCACCAGTGCATGATGGGTGTTGTCGTGGGCAAACAAGCCCTGACGCCCGAACGAGAGGACGCGCGATCGATCCGACGCCCAGGTGTCGAGCGATTCGAACGCCGCCTCGTAGCCGACTCGATACACCGGGTAGGCATGAGGAACCCGGCGGACCTCGGCGTGCGTTCGAGTCGCGCTGGGAAGGCCGAGGCGCGCCAGCTCCTCGAGCGTCTGATCGGCAAGGGCATCGGGATCCGCGCACCAGACCCCGTCGCCGACCGAGCACGGCAGCTCCGCGCACAAGACCGTGCGGTCGGCCGGATCGAGATCGGGCGCGTCGCGATAGTTCTTCGGCTCCGACACGCGGCTCGCCAGGATCCCCGGTCCCGGGAAGTAGTGCGCGTCGAACTCGGTGAAGCGCGGACGTTCGACCACGATGTAGAGGAGCACGAGCGCGCGGTACTCGAGCGCCCCCGCCGCTTCCAAGACCTCTGGGGGCGCCGGCGGATCGGCCATTGCCGCGAGCATCGGGAGCGGGACGGTCGAGAGAACGCTCGCGGCCCGAACCACTCTTGACCGGCACATGCCCGAGTCGGCGGTGACCGCGGTGACGGTTCCGTCGTCGCCGACTCCGGTCACACGGGTGCCGAGTGACACCGTCGCCCCCGCGCGAGCCGTCGCATCGGCCAACCGGTCGACGATCTCGCCGAAGCCCCGCTTGGGGTAGAGAAAGGTGCCGGCGTCCGGGCCCGGGCGACGCAGTCGACGCAAGAGATCCAGACCCGATCGGGCGCTCACCCGGCGACGGGCGAGCTCACCACTCAGCTCTCCGGCCCCGATTCCCCAGATCTTCTCCGCGTAGGGGACGTAGAAGCCATCGGCCATCGTGGATCCGAGGCTCGCCCGCACGACGTCGGGGAAGGTGTCTGCCCCTGACCGCCGCATCGGGCCGGTGACGAGATCGAGCGCCGCCCGCGCCGCGAAGCCGGCGGGAAGGTTCCGAACGAGATCCATCGCCTGCGGGGGGAACGCGACCCATCGATCGGCGAGACGAATCCGCCCGTTGCGCCGCCGGCGCTGCAGATCGCCGTCGAGGAGGTGGGTCAGTGCGGCGAGCACGCCCGGATCGCAGGCGGCATGCAGACGATGGCTCCCGTGATCAACCCGCTGGCCCGCCACCTCGAAGCTCGATGCCAGCCCCCCGGCCACCGGGCCACCCTCGAGAACGACGACACGACGACCGGTGCGCGCAAGGGACCATGCGGCCATGAGCCCCGCAGGCCCAGCGCCGACTACCGCGACGTCGGCCGATTCGGCGACGTGGCCCGTGTCGTCGACGCTCATCCCGCCGCGACGGACCGGGTGGGATCGTCGGACACTTCCGCCGGCGCGTCTCTCGCATCGGCCATCGGGAACACGAGCACCTCGCCGGTCACCGCGAGAGCGACCCGGTCGCCCGGAACGAGGACGCGCGCTGAGCCGAGACGAGATCGCACCCGATGGCCGCCGGCGAGATCGACCTCGACCAGCTGGTCGTGACCGAAGTACTCGATTCCCCGCACGATCCCCTCTCCCGCTCCGTCGAGACGGATCGCAAGCTGCTCGGGCCGCACCACCACGTCGACGGCCCCCGTCGGAACCCCTGCCCCGACGTGGAGGGCACCGAGGGGCGTATCGACCGACAAGCCGTCGGATGTACCCGGCAACACATCGGCATCGCCGACGAAGACTGCGACGAACCGGTCGACCGGGCGGGCGTAGAGCTCAGCAGGGGCCGCGACCTGGAGGAGGCGGCCTCCCTCCATGACCGCGATCCGATCGGCGAGGCTGAGTGCCTCCTCTTGGTCGTGCGTCACGAAGACCGCGGTGGCCCTCGCGACGCGCAAGATTTCGCGCACCTCGGCCCGCATCCGGATCCGCAACGCCGTATCCAGGCTGGAGAACGGCTCGTCGAGGAGCACGAGTGCCGGCTCGGGCGCGAGTGCGCGCCCGAGCGCGACCCGCTGCTGCTGGCCCCCCGACAGCTCGTGGGGGTATCGCTCGGCCAATTCGGGAAGCCCGATCAGCTCGAGCATCTCGCCGACCCGTGCATCTCGGCGCTTGCGGTCACGGGGGATGCCGTAGCCGAGGTTGGCGGCGACGGTCAGGTGCGGGAAGAGCGCGAAGTCCTGGAAGACGATGCCGACCCGACGTCGCTCGGGGGGCACGAACTTCGCGCCGCCCGCGACCTCGGCACCCGCAAGACGGATCACACCCTCGTCGGGCCGCTCGAATCCCGCGATCAGACGGAGCGCGGTGGTCTTGCCGCATCCGCTCGGACCGAGCAGCGCAAGCAGCTCTCCCGGCGCGACGTCGAGGTCGACGTGGTCGAGCGCGAGGACCGACCCGTACCGCTTGGTGACGCGCCGTACCGAAACGACCGGATCGGGTCCGCCGACTGTAGGAAGGTCCACCAACTCAGGGTATCCTCACCGTAATGGCCGAGATGCACGACACCACCGAGGAATACCTCGAGACGATCCTGGAACTCGAGGAAGAAGGGGTCCGTCCACTGCGGGCCCGGCTCGTGGAGCGCCTCGGCATCTCCGCCCCCGCGGTCTCCGAGACGGTCGCCCGCCTCTCGACGGCCGGGTACACCGAGCTGCTCGAGGACCGCAGCATCAAGCTCACCGCGAAGGGCCGCACGCTCGCGACCACGATCGTGCGTCGCCACCGGCTCGCGGAGCGTCTCCTCGCCGACGTGATCGGCCTCGAGTGGGAGAAGGTGCACAAGGAAGCCGATCGATGGGAGCACGCGATCTCCGCGGATGTCGAGGAGAAGCTCGTCCTCCTGCTCGGCGACCCGGCCACCTGCCCGCACGGCAACCCGATCCCGGGAAGCAAGCGCACCCTCGACGAGCGCGCCACCGGGCGGCTCATCGACGCGGAGTCGGGTCAGGTCACGATCGCGCGGATCAGCGAGAAGCTGGAGCTCGACGACGCCGGCCTGCACCTTGTCGCCGTCGCCCGGCTCATCCCCGGCGCATCGGCAACGGTCGTGAGCCGCGACACCGACGGTGTCCTGGTGCGCACGCCCACCGGCGAGCACACCATCCCGCCCGTCGTCGCGGAACAGATGTTCATCACGTCCTGAAAACTCCCGACGTCTGCACCGTGGATCCCGGGAACCGGGACTGACGGTGCAGACGTCGGGAGGGCCGGGCGTGCCCCTCTCAGGTGACGGAGAACGGGGCGTACATGCTGTGGGCGAAGTGCGACACCGTGTCGCCGGGTTCGGCCGGGCGGTTGCAGATCAGGTAGTAGCCACCGGCGTCGAGCGGCTCGGTGATCGCGGCGGTTCCACCGGCAGGGATGTCTTCGGCCGACGCGACGATCGTCACACCGGCGACCTGTTCGTCGAAGAGTCCCTCGGGAGTCTTGGGCAGCTTGTCGATCGCGAGGTTGGTGCGCACGACGAGGATCTCGTGGACGAACCCGCCGGTGTTGTCGATCGCGAGCTCGATCCTGCCTTCACTCACCGATGTCTCCGACAGGATCACGTCGTAGTCGGTGAGCCGCACGTCGACCGTCCTACCCGAGCTCCCGCCGCCACCGCCGCACGCGACCGTCGCGAGGACGATGCAGAGCGCGAGCCCAAGACGGAGCGGTCTAGCCACCCGCGACGGCCGGAATGATGCTGACGGTCTGGCCGTCGGCCACCGGGGTGTCGAGGCCGTCGAGGAAGCGGATGTCTTCGTCGGCGACGAACACGTTGACGAAACGGCGGAGGCCACCGGTGTCGTCGTAGAGACGCTCGCCGAAACCGGGGTGGGCGACCTCGAGGGCTTTCAGCACCTCGGCGACCGTGGTCCCCTCGAGCGAAGCCTCCGACGCGCCGCCCGACAACTCACGCAACTGGGTGGGGATGCGAACGGTGACGGCCATGTCCTAGTTCTCCTCGATCGACGGGAACGCCTCGTGGAACGCATCGAGGCTCGGTGAGATGATCGCAGTCGGCTTCACGGTCGGGGCGATCGCCTCGATCGTCTTCAGGCCGTGACCGGTGATGTACGCGACGACCCGCTCGTCGGGCCTGACCACACCCGACTCGGCCAGCTTCTTCAGGCACGCGATCGTGACCCCGCCGGCGGTCTCGGCGAAGATCCCCTCGGTACGGGCGAGCAGCTTCATACCCTCGACGATCTCGTCGTCGGTGGCCGCGGCGAGCGCACCGCCGGTCGACTTCACGGCCTCGATGGCGAAGTAGCCATCGGCCGGGTTGCCGATCGCGAGCGACTTGGCGATCGTCGACGGCTTGACCGGCTTGATGTTGTCGGTCCCTTCGCGCCAGGCGGTCTCGACCGGCGAGCATCCCGTCGCCTGCGCGCCCGACACGCGCACGCGCGGCTCGGCATCGAGCAGGCCGACCTTGTGCAGCTCGCCGAAGCCCTTGCGGATCTTCGTGAGCAACGAGCCGCTCGCGACCGGGACCACCACGTGATCCGGGGTTTTCCACCCGAGCTGCTCGGCCGTCTCGAACGCGAGCGTCCGCGAACCCTCGGCGTAGAACGTACGCACGTTCACGTTGACGAACGCCCACGGGTAGGTACCCGCGATCTCCGCACACAGGCGGTTCACGTCGTCGTAGTTGCCGTCGATCGCGACGACGTTGCCGCCGTACACCCCGGTGGTGACGATCTTGCCCTGCTCGAGGTTCGCGGGCACGAACACGTAGCTCGGGATCCCCGCGTGCGCGGCGTGCGCGGCGACGGCGTTGGCGAGGTTGCCCGTCGATGCGCAGGCCGCGGTCTTGAACCCGAACTCGGCCGCCTTCGACAGCGCGACCGTGGTGACGCGGTCCTTGAACGAGTTCGTCGGGTTGACGGTGTCGTTCTTGATCCAGACCTCACCCAGGCCGAGTTCGTCGGCGAGGCGCTCGGCCCGCACGAGGGGCGTGAACCCGGCACCGAGGTCGAGTGCGGGGTTGCGCTCCACCGGGAGGAGGTCCTGGTACCGCCAGATGCTCAGCGGGCCGGCGGCGATCGACTCCCGGCTGATCGACGACGCGACCGCCTCGTAGTCGTAGGTGACCTCGAGCGGGCCGAAGCACCACTCGCAGGTGTAGATCGGTGCGACCTCGTAGTCGCGGCCGCACTCCCGACACCGGAGTCCCTGTACGTGGACCATGACCTGTGCTCCTGTCGTCCGTGAGCAGGGTGTTCGTACCCTGGCTCGGTCTCGACGCGCTCTCGAGCGCCTCGAGCGGATGACCGTGGAGACGGTCCGCTCTCGGGCTACTCATCGTTCGGGCATTGGCACCTGACCACCACTCCCGGGCCGTTCCCGGGGTGGGTGGAGGTTGCCGCGGCGTCACAGGGCCCGTCCCTCGGCCGCTCTCGATGAGCGCGTAGTGCCCGAACATCTTGGCACGGTCGACGCCCTGGAGGCAACGAGTTGTCTGGTCGACGCCGGCCACGGCGCCTCGACCGCCCACCGATTCCAGGCCCATGAACGCCTTCCGGCGCCTCCACCTGCGTCTCGTAAGCTTCCGAGCGTGCCCGGTCACCCCCATCACCGGGATTTCGTCCCGGCCGACCTCGCCGGACGCAAGGCTGAACAGGGCCTGACGGTCTCGGTCTGTCTCCCCGCCCGGAACGAGGAGGCCACGGTCGGCCACATCGTCGGCACCGTCCGGCGGGAGTTGGTCGAGGCTGTCGACCTCGTCGACGAGATCGTGGTGCTCGACGACAGCTCGACCGACGCAACCGCTCGCGTCGCCACCGAGGCCGGCGCCCGCGTGGTGTCGGAGGCGTCCGTGCTCGCCGAGTGCGGGCCCGGGTCGGGCAAGGGCAACGCCATGTGGAAGTCGGTCTACGCCTGCGAGGGCGACCTCGTGTGTTGGGTCGACGCCGACATCCGCAACTTCGGCGCGCACTTCGTGTCGGGCTTGCTCGGTCCGTTGCTCACCCGACGCGACATCGCGTTCGCCAAGGGCTTCTACGACCGCACGTCGCACGGTGAACCCGGCGGCGGTCGCGTCACCGAGCTGGTCGCTCGGCCCCTGCTGTCGCATCTCTTCCCGCCGCTCGCGCAGATCGTGCAACCGCTCGCCGGTGAGTACGCCGGTCGGCGCGAGGTGCTCGACGCGGTGCCGTTCATCGAGGGATGGGGCGTGGAGCTCGGGCTCCTCGTCGACATTGTGTCGACGTTCGGCATCGGGGCCATCGCGCAGGTCGACCTCGGGGTGCGCGAGCATCGCAACCGGCCGCTGCGCGATCTCGGTCCGCAGGCGCTCGCGATCATCGTCACCGCGTTGCGCAGAGCCGGCCTCGAACCCGACGGCGTGGGCGGCGAGCTCCTCACGCGCTTCACCGCCGAGCACGAGATCGAGACCGTTCCCGTCGAGGTGCGTGAACGGCCGCCGATGCGCGACATCCCCGCCTACCGGCTCGCGTTCAACCTCGAACGGTCGGCCTGAGGCTGAGGAGCCGGTGACCGACGCCCGCCCGACCGGCTCGGTGACACCCGGCTCGGCCTTCGGCGACCCGTCTCTTGTCGACACCGGGCTCGACTCGCGGGCGGTCACGTTCGAGAACCCCACTGGAGCGCG
>JBBRHS010000035.1:0-14161 GCA_038222385.1 Acidimicrobiia bacterium | reverse complement strand
CAGCATCATCGCCGTGGCGGCGATCTCCCCGCGGAACAGATCGACCTGCGTGGTCATCGCCCCGACCTTGGCACCGTGATCAGCCAGGTTCGCGAGGAAGGTGAACGTCGGCGCGATCGCCGCACCGGATTCCACGACTGCATCGAGCGCAGGCTCGTCGAGGAAGCTGGCGTGGAAGATCAGGTCGACGCCCGCTTCGGCCGCGAGCCGCGTCGACTCGGCATTGCGGCAGTGCGCGACCGTCGGCGTCTCGAGCGCGTGGGCAGTGTCGGTGACGGCCCGCAACTCGTCGAGCGACCAGACCGTGAGCTCGCCGGCCCGGTTGGGGAGCGACCCGGTCACGTGGATCTTGATCCAGTCGGCGCCGTACTTCACCTGCTGGCGCGTGGTGCGCACCATCTCGTCGCGGTCGCGCATCACGTGGGCGTACCCCGCGATGCCTTCGTCGGGGATGAGTCGCCCCGCCGTTCCACCCGCGGCGGTGAGGAGCGCGTTCATGCCGGCCGCCATCCGGGGCCCCTCGACGATCCCGGCCTCGATGCCGTCGCGCAGCGCGGGGCCGAGGTTGGAGATGCAGTCGGCGTCGAGGAACCCGGTGACACCGGCGCGTAGCAGCTTCGGCACGTTGAACGCCGCGACCAGCATGGCCGTCGACGGATCGCGGTGGAAGAAGAGCTCGTCGTTGCTCGACGGTTCGCCGAAGGTGATGTGGCAGTGGGAGTCGATGAGCCCCGGCATCACGGTGTGACCACCGACGTCGATCGTGACGGTGTCGGCTGTCGCGATCGCCGACGGGCCGACTGCGACGATGCGGTCACCGTCGATGAGCACATCGGTGTCGGGTCGGGGCACGGCACCGGTGCCGTCGATGACGGTCCCGCCGCTGAGCAGCACCCCTCCCGATGTCGCCGATGTCGCCGCGGATGTCGCCGATGTCGCCACTGTCGCCTCCCGACTCACTCCCCGCGTGGCCGGAACGTCAGCGCCGGCAGCGCATGTGACCGCCGGTTACTTTACGCTGTTCACCATGGCCCCGAAGCGGACACCGCCCCTGAACCGAGTCGCCGTGGTCCAGGCTGCTCGCGACCTCATCGCGGCCGACGGGCTCGAGGGATTGTCGGTGCGCCGCGTCGCCGCGGCCCTCTCGGTCAGCGCGCCGGCGCTCTACGCCTACGTCGACAACAAGCACGACCTCCTCCGAGCAGTCGCCGAGCTGGAGTTCGAGGATCTCGTTGCGCGATTCGAAGCTGTCCGATCTCCGGATCCCGTCGATCGCGTCCGGGGCCACATCCGCGCCTACGTCGAGCACGCGCGCTCGGACCCGGCCCTCTTCGAGGTGATGTTCCTCTTCCGGCCCGGTTGGGCCGGCCAGCCTGCGGTCGAGGAGCTACCGGCCGCCTCGAAGGGGTTCGCGATCGCCTCGGGCGCGATCGAGGAGGCGATGGCGGCCGGCGCGCTCCGCGACGACGACCCGTTCCTGGTTGCAATCGCGCTCTGGGCCGTGGCGCACGGCACCGCGAGCGTCCTCCTCGCCGGCATCAACCTCGGCGCCGAGTTCGAGGCGCGCATCATCGACACCGTGATCGACAACCTGCTGCGCGGCCTCGCCGCGCCACTCGACTGAGCAACTCTCCCGGGGGGATTCTTGCGCAGCAACCGTCAATCCGAATCCTCGACAAAACCGGTGTCGCACTCCTCGGCCACCGCGCGGATGGCCGGGTGGAGCTCCTCGGGAACCGACGCCATGCGCTCGTCGCTGAGCTCGTCGGAGAAGCGCAGGCGTTCGGCATCGGCGAGCTCGTGACGAGCGGGCATCCACGCCGAGTGCAGCACGAGCGGGATGCACTCCTTGTTCGTGCCGACGAGCGTGGCCACCGGCCCGGCCGAGACCGTGGCGGCGTCGAACACGTCGACGCGGAAGCCGTTGTCGTTGCACACCGGCTGCACGACGTAGCCGTCGTGGCCGCCCGGCCGGCCACCGGTGTAGCTGCCGGGGGGCGCTCCCCGAGGCACGAACGTCGGAGAGGTGATGTGGTCGTGCAAGTCGGCGTAGTCCCAGCGCGCCTTCAGCTCCATGCTCCCGCGTGCGAACGAGCAGAGCGCACCCGGGGTCTCCTCACGGACCCGGGCGAGGTCGATGCGGCCCTCGTACAGGCGGGCGGCACGTTGGCTGATGTTGCCCGGACGGCACCCCTGGTAGGTGACGTGGTGGAGCGTGGGCGCAGACATGCCCTCCGTGCTCCAGTCCATGGCGGAGAGCTGGAGGTTGAAGGTCCAGTCCTGTTTGAAGAGCCCCTGCTCGAGGATCTTGCCCGAGTCCGGATCGAAGACCACCTCGGTGATGGTCTCGGGGGCCATGCCCATGTTGTACAAGCCGACGGCGTCGGGATCGACGGGGTTGCCGTTCACATCGAGGTCGTCGGGACGCAGGTAGAGGCCGAGGTCCATGAGGTCCATGCCCTCCCACACCACCGAGATGCCGTCGGTGTCGTCCCACCGGGCGTAGTAGTGCCCCGCCGGCGGCGACATCGTGAAGCACACCGGACTGACCGGAGTACCCGACGCGAGCCCGTCGAGCTGGTCCTTGCGGATCAGCCAGACCGGCACCTCCTCGTCGACGGTGAGGCTGCGCTCACCGCCCATGATCTCCGCGGGGTCGGCCTTGAAGTTGCCAGAGTCGCAGAGGATGATCCAGTCGCGGGTCTGGCTGACGGTGTGGATCGAGCCGCCGAACGACACCCCCTCGAGTGGCCAGTGCCGGACCTGCGTGCCGTCGTGGCGGTCGTAGCGGACCACCGAGGGCCGCATTCCAAAGGTCGGCTCCATCACGAACTCGAGCTTCACCGTCCACATGCAGTCACGGTCGGGATCGGCGACAGGGTGCGCAGTCGAGAAGAGGAAGGGCAGCACCCCTTTCATCTCCATCGAGTTGCCGCCCCACGTGTCGACGTGGCCGACCTCGGCGACGAACTCGAGGGTGTCGGGGTCCAGCTCGACCGGCCGCCCCGCATCCCAAGTCGTGTAGAGCCGGTCGCCCCAGGGCAACGGCGCCGTGTTCGACGAGTTGGCGGGACCGAACGGCGACACGTAGCCGGTGAGCCCGGGCGCGAACTGGCCCGGGTCGCGGTCGAAGAGGCGCTTGCCCGGTGTCTGGATCGAACGGGTCTGCCAGGCGAAGCGTCCGGGGCCGGCGCCGCGGGCTCCGGCCTCCAGCGACAGCCGACAGATCGAGCCCCAGTCGAAGATGGCGTACGGGAGCGTTCCGCTGTTCTGGACGCTCGAGAAGACGACCTCACCGCCGATGTCGGCGGGCCAGGTTCCCGACACGAGCTCGAGCTCGAAGTCGACCTGCGGAGCGGTCGTGAGCGTTCGCGGAGTCGGCACGGAGTTCCCCCATCGGCTTGATCGCGCTACCGTGTGAACAGTGTTCACCAACGTAGCGCGGCGCAGTCGCGCCGCCACCGACGGCTCCGGCCCGAACGGCGGCGGGTACCCCGAGGAGACGCGATGGACGTGACGCTGGAGCGGAACATCCGCGATCGGATCGACACCGAGAAGGCCAGAACCACACCTCCGCCCGAAGCGGTGCCCGTCCCTCCGATCCCGACCACTCGCTACACCGACCCCGCGTTCTTCCGACTCGAGCGCGAACGCATCTTCGCCCGGACGTGGCTGTTCGCCGGCCACGAGTCGGAATGGCCCGAGCCCGGCTCCTACCGGCAGTTCACGCGATCGGGCGCACCCATCGTGGTCGTTCGCGGCGACGACGGGATCCTGCGGGCGTTCTACAACGCGTGCCGCCATCGTGGCGCTCCCGTGACCCGTGAGGAGTGCGGAACGGCCCGCCGACTGACGTGCCAGTACCACTCGTGGTCGTACGGGACCGACGGTGTGCTGAAGGCGGTGCCCGACTCCCGGAGCTTCGTCGGCCTCGACACCGGAGATCTCGGCCTCGTGCCGGTGGCGTGTGAGACCTGGGACGGCTGGGTGTTCGTCAACGAGGACTGCAGCGCCGGTCCGCTGGTGAACTTCCTGGGGCCGATCAGCGACCAGATGACGGAGCTCGGCGGGCCGTCGATGCGCCTCGTGGGCACCCGGGTGCATCACCTCGCGTGCAACTGGAAGTTGATGGTCGACGCGTTCTTGGAGGTGTACCACGTCCGTACGGTGCATCCCGACAATGCGGCGTTGCTCTACGACGACCAGTCCGCCACGGTGGCCATGCTGCCGAACGGCCACAGTCGCTTGACGGTGGAGAAGCGCGAGGAGCTGCGTGACTTCCCGATGGTCTCGCCCGAGTTCGACAACCCGTCGGTCGGTCTCCTCTGGCGCCAGACCTCGACCTCCTACGGGATCTTCCCCAATCTCGTCGTGCCGATGGACACCGGCGCGTTCACGTTCCTGTGCATGTGGCCCGTCGACGGGGAGACCACTGAGCTCGAGTTGCGGTGGTACGCGCCGGCCTGGCTCGGTGACGACGTACCATCGGACCACGTGGAGCGGATGGCCCTGTTCGAGACCGTCATGGCCCAGGACACCGCCAACATGGCGCCCATCCAGGCCTCGGTGTCGTCGCCGGGAGCACGCCCGTTCCGGATCGGCTGGCACGAACGCCTGATCCACCACTTCGAGCGGGCCGTCGACCTCGCCATCGGTGGCGATGCGCTGCCGGCCGGAACCGGGGTGTCCGACGCCCTGGACCGGTTCGTCGAGCCCGCCTGAGGCCCGCCGCCAGGCAGGTCGGGTACCGTGGTAAACACTGTTAAGTACGACCGTCGAACCCGCAGGACACGGATTCTCCGCCTCGAATCCGAGACCGGGAGCCAAGCCATGCCCACCACGTCAGCACCCACCACCCACGTCACCAACGCCGCGAACCAGCCCGACCTCCGAGGCAACCTCGCGCCGGTCGGCGACGAGCTCGACGCCGAACGCTGTGCCGTCACCGGCGAGATCCCCGAGCGGCTGCGCGGAAGCTTCGTCCGCAACGGACCCAACCCGATGTTCGAGCCGCTCGGCAGCTACCACATGTTCGACGGTGACGGGATGCTCCACGGCATCACCTTCGACGACGACGGCGTGTCGTACCGGAACCGTTGGATCCGGTCGCGGGGCCTGAGCGCCGAGATGACGCACGGCGGCGGGATCTACCCGGGGTTGGGTGCGGTCCTCGACTTCCCCGACCGCGCGCTCACCGGCGACGCCGGCCCGGTCAAGAACCCGGCCAACACCCACATCATCCACCACGCCGGGCGCTACCTCGCGCTGTGGGAGGGCGGCCTGCCGACCGAGGTCAGCGGCTCGCTCGAGACCATCGGCGAGTACGACTTCGACGGCCGGCTCGAGGGCTCGATGACCGCGCACCCGCGCCTCGACCCCCGTACCGGCGAGATGTGCTTCTTCGCCTACTCGCTGTTCGCGCCCTTCCTCCGCTACTACGTCGTCGACGCCGACGGCGGGTTGGTGCACAGCGTCGCGATCGATCTTCCGGCACCGGTGATGATGCACGACTTCGTGATCACCGAGGAGCACGCGGTGTTCCTCGACTCGCCGATCGTGTTCAACATGGAGAGCCTGGGTGAGGGGCCGATGGTGAGCTGGCGGCCGGAGAACGGCACCCGCATCGGCGTGATGCCCCGCATGGGCTCGGCCGAAGACCTCACGTGGTACGAGATCGATCCCGGCCACGTGCAGCACTTCTGGAACGGCTGGGCGAACGGCGACCGCGTCGAGTTCTCCGGCTCGCGCTTCGATGCCCCCGATTTCGGCATCGATCCCAACGCCCCCCTCGACCAGTCCACCGCGAGCCCCGTCGGCGGGCGCCCGACGCGCTACTGGGTCGACCTCGCCACGGGGACCGCCGGGTCGGAGCAGTTCGACGACCTGATGGGCGACTTCAACCGCATCAACGACGACTACAACGGCGTACGCACCCGGTACCTCTACATGTCGGCGTTCGTGAGCGACGGCCGCCCGATCGGCGACTTCGACACCATCGTGAAGTACGACGAGCGCACCGGTGTGCGCACGGAATGGTTCGCAGGCACCAGCGCCCACGTGGGCGAGAGCGTGTTCGCTCCCGATCCCGACGGTCGGAGCGAAGACGACGGCTGGCTGGTCAACGCGGTGTACGACGACGCGCGTGACGCAACCGACGTCGTCGTGCTCGATGCCCGTGACGTCGCGCACGGCCCCGTCGCATGGGTCCACGTTCCCCGGCGTATCCCGTTCGGGTTCCACGCGAACTGGTTCCCCCGTGGAGACGCCTCTCTCTCGGACGGCGGCGCATGAGTGTCCGATGGATCGTCTCGGCGTTCCTGGCGGTCGTGGCCGCGGCCGCGATCGCGGGCTGCGGTGGTGGTGACGACGCATCCGATCGCTCCGAGGGAGCGACGAGCACGCCGGGTGGGCATCTGGCCGGGCGCTACGCGCACTACGACGTCGTCGCCTACGAGGGCGAGCTCCTGAAGACGCTGATCATCAGCTACGGCTTCACCGACCTCACGGTCGACGACGGCGAGCTCGTGGCGAAGGAGTCCTTCTGCCACGCGGATCAGGAGACGGATCAGCCGATCGAGACGTCGATCTCCGACGAGGCGACCCAGGCGATCAAGCCGCGGAAGGTCGCCGTCGAGGTGAGCACGAAGGACGGCCGGACCAGCTTCTTCCGGCCCGAGACGCCGACCGGGATCGGCATCGACCTGGAGGATCCCGCCAACGACGTGCTCCCCGACGATCCGAACGACCCGCGCATCGCCGACGACGACAACGACGGCAACCCCGGGATCACCGTGCGCATCAAGGTCACCGACACCATCCAGGGAGAGCTCTACATCGCCCGCCGGGAACGGTTCGCGTACGACGTCGCCGAACAAGCCGACCGCTCGCTCACCGGAACGGTCGAAGATCACTCCGAACAGCTGATCCTCGGCGCCACCGACCCGATCTTCATCACGAAGGACACCTGGAAGCAGGTTCCGGATCGGGCCAAGAGCCCGATCATCCTGAAGCCCGTCGCCAAGAACTGGGACTGCACGCGCCTGATGGCAGAACGCGACAACCTGTTCCCGCCGGCACCCGTCGTCGACTGGTGAGTGTGCGCCGACTGATGGACATCGCCCGCGCGTGAGTGGATCGGATGCGGCCGACGGCGCCGACGTCGTGCTCAGCTCCCACGACGACGTCCATCACGCGTTCCGGTCCCGGTCCCTGCGCCAGGCGCTGTACGACGAGGGCGGAGTGGTGATGGCCGACTGCCTGTTGACCCTGCACGGCGACGCGCATCGCACCCGACGCCGGCTCGAGAACCGACTCTTCCGGCGCGAGATGTTCACCCGCTGGGAGCGGGAGGAGCTGGGCGCGACCATCGACGCGATCCTGGTTCCCGCCATCGATGCCGGAGAGGGCGACCTCATCACCCTCGGATACCGGATCACGATGAACCTGACCGCACTCGTGGCCGGCATCGACTGCCCGACCGGAACCACCGACGAAACCGACGACCTCTTCGGCTTCGTCCGCACGTTCAGCGAAGGGGCGACCCTCGTACACTCGACTCGTGACCACGCGGTCGTGCGGGCCGAGGTGCAGGAAGCCCTGGAGCAATTCGATCGAGCGTTCCTGGAGCCGTCGATCCGTCGGCGCCGACGCGCACTCGAGGCCGCTCGGGCGGACCCGTCGGCCGACGGCCTCGTCCCGCGTGACGTGCTCACCACCCTCCTGCAGCACGGCGACGACCTCACCTTGACCCACGAGATCATCCGGCGCGAGGTCGCGTTCTACCTCCAGGCCGGGTCACACTCGACGGCCAACGCGTTCACCCACACCGCCGACGAGCTCTTCGGGTGGATCGTGTCGCATCCAGGACGCGGTCGGGGACTCACCGATCGGGCCGGCGCCGATGCGCTCACCCACGACGACAGACGGTTCCTGCAACGATGCGTCCACGAGACCCTGCGCCTCCACCCGGCGAGTCCGGTCGCCTGGCGGCGACCGACCGAACCGACGGTCCTGGCCTCGGGGCTGGAGCTCGCGACCGGCACGTTGGTCGTCCTCGACATCGAGGCGGCCAACCGCGACCCGTCCCGCTGGGGCAAGGCCGCCGACCGCTTCGACCCCGACCGATCGGTGCCAAACGGCGTCCCCCCGTGGGGCCACAGCTTCGGCGGCGGCGCCCACGCGTGCATCGGCGCCGAGTTCGACGGTGGGATGGAGGTCCGGTCCGATGCCGGCCCCCTCGACGAGGCCCACCTCTTCGGCACCGTCGAGGTGATGGTCGAGGCCCTGCTGCGCGCCGGCGGTCGCCCCGATCCCGAACGCCCTCCCTGGCGCGACCCGCTCTCGACCCGGCGCCACTTCGCCGGCTATCCGGTCCGCTTCGGTACGCCGACCACCAACGAGGAGCACGCCGATGCGAGCGGTTGACGGGATGTCGGTGATCGTGACCGGTGGAGGTTCCGGCATCGGCGAGGCGGCGGCCCGACACTTCGTTCGCCTCGGCGCGCGGGTGACGATCTGCGGGCGGCGACGCCACAAGGTCGACGCCGTCGCCGCGAGCCTCGGAGATGAATGCGTCGCGTTCAGCGCCGACGTGACCGTCGAAGCGGATCGCCACAGGCTGATCGAAGCCGCCGTCGGCCACGGTGGAGGCATCGATGTGCTCGTCAACAACGCCGCCAACATGTATCGCGGTCCGATCGACGTGCTCGACGAGCAGTCGCTGCTCGACGTGTTCCACGCGAACGTCATCGGGCCGATGCTGCTCACCGGAGCGGCGGTCGATCACCTGGCGGCTCGCCAGGGGTGCGTGATCTTCATCGGCAGCGTCCACACCCAGCGGGCCTTTCCGGGAGCGTCGCCCTACGCCGCGACCAAGGGCGCGCTCGAGACACTGACCGGGGTGCTCGCCGCCGAGCTCGGTCCTCGCGCGATCCGCGTCGGGTGTGTGCGACCCGGCGCGGTGTTCACCGAGCTCAACGTGCGTGCGGGGCTGGGCGACGCCGACGCCGCCCGCGCCCGCCTCGAGAGCCTCGCCCCCGCCCACGCCCTGGGGCGCATCGGCACCACCGACGAGATCGCCGAGGCGATCGAGTACCTCGCCCGAGCGGAGTGGGCGACGGGCTCGGTGCTGACCGTCGACGGAGGCCTCGGGCTCGGGGTGACACGGGCCTGAGCTCCGCAAGGCCCGATTCGGGCGCGAGCTGACGGGAGGGGCGTACCCGTCGGTCAGATCGTGGCCTCGGCCACGGCCCGTTCGACGAGCACGCGCGCGAGGTACTCGCGGTATTCGGCCCGCGCGTTGAGGTCGGAAGGAGCTTCGGTCCCCTCGGCGGCGAGTGCCCCGACCTCGGTGGCCGACGCGCCGTTGCGCAACGCCTCCTCGGCCGCCGCGGCGCGCAGCGGCCGACTCGACATGTTGACCAGACCGACTCCGGTGGGACCCGAACCGTTGCCGTGAACCAGGGCCACCCCGACGATGGCCCAGTCCTGGGCCCGCCGGTTGAACTTCTGGAACGACCAACCGGCATCGCCACACTTCGGGACGACGATCTCGGTGAGCATCTCGTCTTCGCCGACCGCGGTCTCCAGGAACCCCAAGAAAAAATCGTCGATGTCCATCTCTCGCGTACCCGAAGGCCCTCGGATCACCAGCCGGGCGCCCAGCGCCAACGCCACGGCCGGGAGGTCCGACGCCCCGTCGCCGTGGCTGAGTGATCCGCCGATGGTCCCCCGCGCCCGCACCTGAGGATCGCCGACCGCATGCGCGCTCGCGCGCAGCAGCGGCACGTGAGCGGCCAGCGTTTCGTCGAACTCCAGCTGGCGGATGGTGGTGAGCGCGCCGATGCGCACCGCGTCACCGTCTTCGCGTACGTAGCGGAGGTCCGCGACCCGACCGATGTCGACCAGCACCTCGGGGCGGGCCAGGCGCAGCTTCATCAGCGGCAACAGGGAGTGACCACCGGCGAGCAGCTTGGCCTCGTCACCGTGCTCGGCGAGGGCAGCCAGCGCCTCGTCGACGCTCCCGGCGCGGACGTAGCCGAACGAAGCAGGGATCACGCCGGAGCCTCCAGGCCGTTCGGATGATCGACCGCCCAGCGAACCGAGCGGACGATCATCTCGTAGCCGGTGCAGCGGCAGAGGTTGCCCTCCAGCGCCTCCCGGATCTCGTGGTCCGACGGGGTGGAGTTGTCGGTCAGCAGACTGGTGACGGCCATGAGCATGCCCGGCGTGCAGTAGCCGCACTGCTACCCGTGCTCCTGACGGAACCCCTCCTGGACGGCGTCGAGTGTGCCGTCGGGTGCGGCCAACGACTCGACGGTGCGGACCGCGCACCCGTCGGCTTGGACTGCCAGCACCGTGCACGACTTCACCGCGTGGCCGTCGAGCAGCACGGTGCAGGCACCGCAGTTGGAGGTGTCGCATCCGATGTGGGTGCCGGTCAGGCGGAGGTTCTCGCGCAGCAGGTGCACCAGCAGGGTGCGCGCCGCGACCACCTCGTTCCGGTCGGACCCGTTGACGTTGATCGTCACGTTCACCATGGTCTGCGCCGTGCTCACGATCCCCCTCCCGCGATGATGCCGTGCTCCCTCAGCACCGACCACACCTTCTCGGGGGTGACCGGCATGTCGATGTGGTCGATGTCGGCGCCACCGGCCCGGAGCGCGTCGACCACCGCGTTCACCACTGCGGGTGGAGCTCCCACCGAACCCGACTCACCGATTCCCTGCGCGCCCAGCGTGTTCACCGGAGTCGGAGTCACGACGCGGCCGCTCTCGAGATGGGGGAGGTCGGCGGCCGACGGCACCAGGTAGTCGACCAGGGTGGCGGTGAGCGGCTGGCCGTTCTCGTCGTAGGTCATCTGTTCGTACAGAGCTTGGGCGATTCCCTGGGCCGCGCCGCCGTGCACCTGACCCTCGGCGAGCAGGGGGTTGATGACCACCCCGCAGTCGTCGACGCAGACGTACCGGTCGACGGTGACCTCGCCGGTGACGCGGTCGATCGACACGACACAGCCGTAGGCACCCGACGGATAGGAGAAGTTCGGCACCGTCTGGAAGCGGGTGTCCTCGAGCGACCCGGCGCCGATCTCCTCGGGGATCTCGAGCGGTTGGAACGACGCCCAGGCCACGTCGCGCCAGCTGACCGACCGGCTGGGCGTTCCCCTCACCGCGAAGGCATCGTCCCCGACCTCGAGGTCGTCGGGGTTGGCCTCGAGCAGATGGGCGGCGATGAGCTTCGCCTTCTCACGAACCGCGGCCGAGCTGTTCTTGACCCCCTCACCGCACACCGGCACCGCCCGGCTTCCCATGGTGCCGATGCCCTGCTGCACCGTGGCCGTGTCCCCGTGGCGGACGGTGATCTTGTCGAAGTCGACGCCGAGCTCGTCGGCGGCGATCTGGGCGAAGGTCGTCTCGTGGCCCTGCCCGTGGGGCGAGGTGCCGACCGCGATGATGACCGAGCCGTCGGGCTGGATCCTCACGTTCGCCGACTCCCACGAGCCGAGGTGGCCGAAGCCCTCGAGCGAGCCGTTGGGGCCGAAGCCTGCGATCTCGACCCAGCAGGACAGGCCGAGGCCCTTGAGGGGCTTCGACGGGTCGGCGTTGTTCTCGGCGATCTCGGCGACGAGCGCGTCGTAGTCGATGAGGCGCTGGAGCTCCTGCAACGCGGCCGGGTAGTTTCCCGAGTCGTAGACGACAGCCTCGTTCGTGGCCGACGGGTACGGCATGTCGTCGGGCTGGATGAAGTTGCGGTAGCGGACCTCCGCCGGGTCGACCCCGGTCGCGTCGGCCACCAGGTCCATCACCCGCTCGATCATGTACGCGGCCTCGGGGCGGCCGGCACCCCGATACGCGGCGACCGGCGTGGTGTTGGTGAGGCACACCTGGAACCCGGCGGCGATGCTCGGGATCCGGTAGCAGCCCGACGCCATCCAGGTGGTGAGCACCCCGAGGCCCATGGCCGTGGCGTCGGGATGGCCGCCCACGTTCTGGATCACATGGAGGCGCAACGCCAGGACGTGGGCCTCGTCGTCGAACGCCACGTCGACGTCGTGGATCTGGTCGCGTCCATGGGTGGTGAGGACCATGGCGTCGCTGCGCGACTGCATGAACTTCACCGGCCGGCCCAGCCGCCGGGACGCCTCGGCGGCGAGGAAGTACTCGGGGCTGAACACGATCTTCGAGCCGAAGCCACCACCGACGTCGGGAGCGATCACCCGCACCGAGTGAGCCGGGATCCCGAAGAAGTCGACCAGTTTGTTGCGCAGGTGGTGGGGGGCCTGGAACGTCGCCCACACCGTCAGCCCATCGGGACCCCAATCGGCGACGCACCCCTGGGCCTCGATCGGTGTGGGGGCGCACCGCTGGTTCACCAGGTGCAACGAACGGGAATGAGGAGCAGCAGCGAAGACGGCGTCGGTCTCGGCGGCCACTGCTGCATCGGGTCCCATGCCGAACGGCGAGTTGGTACCCAGCTCCTCCTTGACGAGGGGCGCCCCCTCGGCCAACGCGACTTCGATCGACGCGGCCACCGGAAGCGGGGCGTAGTCGACCACAACCCCCTCGGTCGCGTCCTCGGCGGTCGCGCGGTCCTCGGCGACCACCACCGCAACGGGCTCGCCGGCGAAGACGACCTTGTCCTTGGCGAGGATCGGCCGGCCCATGCCTTCGGGCGACGACGGCAGGGTCGGCAGGTCGGCGAGATCGCGGATCGAGAAGACGGCCAGCACACCATCGACGGCCTCGGCTTCTGAGGTGTCGACGCTCACGATCCGGGCGTGCGCCTCGAGGCTGCGGACGAACTGCATGTGGAGACACCCGGCAGGTGCGAGGTCGTCGACGAACCGGCCACGACCGGTGAGCAGGTTGGGGTCCTCCTTGCGCAGGACTCTGGCCCCGACGAGCGACATGCGGTCTCCCCCCTTGTTCGAAGCGATCAATCTACAGATTCGCCGAGGTGAGGCATACGGTGCCACGTGACCAATCCGCTGGTGCTCGCCGCCGGATCGATGCTCGACTGCACGGCTTCGGAGATGCTGGCCGCCGCGGCAGGAGCTGGGTTCGACGGCGTCGGCCTGCGCCTCACCGGCGAGCACGCCGGGGATCCGGCTGTCCTTCGCGCCGAAGCGCGCGCGCTCGGTCTCACGATCCACGACACCGAGGTCCATCGCATCGGGTCGGATGCCCATGACCCGACCGAACTCCTCGACCGGTCGGCCGCGCTCGGGGCCCGGAGCGTGCTCGTGGTTTCCGACCTCGACGACAGCGCCACGACGCGAGCGCAGCTCACCCGAGTCGCGAGTCTCTGCCGCGAACGGTCGTTGCGGCCCGGCCTCGAGTACATGGCCTGGACCGATCCGCGTGACCCCATCGAGGCCATCTCCATGGCCCGAGAGTCCGGATGCGCCCTCGTGGTCGATCTGTTGCACCATGTGCGGCTCGGGTGCGGCCCCGACGAGATCGAGGCGATCGTCGACTCGGGCACGTTGGGTTGGGTGCAGCTGTGCGACGCGCCGGTGGTTCCACCCTCGGACCTGATCGACGAGGCGAGGCACCGTCGCCTCCCGCCCGGATTCGGAGCGCTCCGGCTCGAGGATCTCCTCGCACCGGTGCCCGCAACGACAACGATCAGCGTGGAGGTCCAGAGCGACGAGCTGCTCGCCCTCGACCCGGCCGGGCGCGCCCGGCTGCTGCACGACACCGCCCGGTCATTCCTCGGTCACGGCTGAGCGGGAGCTGCGAGGTCGAGCGCGCCATGCGCCTGCCTACGCTTCGGGCCGCAGCAGGGCGTTCGAGTGCGAGAAGCCGGACGACACGGTGTGCCAACGGGTCAGGGCCCCGACCTGGACCGGTGCGGTGCTCGGGGTGACCGATTGGGAGCCGATCCCGACCTGGGCGACGCTGTTGCTGCCCCAGCACCACAGCGTCCCTTCGGTACGGATGCCGCAGGTGTGGAGACCGCCGGCGCTCACCACTCGCCAGGTGGCGGCGCCGATCTTGACCGGAGAGGAGCGACTCACCAGTGCTCCGTCGCCGACCTGACCCGAACTGCTCGAACCCCAACACCAGAGCGAGCTGTCGGTGCGGACACCGCACGTGTGCTCGTACCCGGCAGACACCGACGTCCAGGTTGCCGTACCGATCTGCACCGGCGCGGTGCGCGC
>JBBRHS010000034.1:0-14246 GCA_038222385.1 Acidimicrobiia bacterium | reverse complement strand
GCTCGTCGGCGAGCAGCACCGGGTTGCCCGTCGACAGCGCACGGGCGATCGCGACCCTCTGTTGTTCTCCGCCGGAGAGCTGGTGGGGGAAGTGGTGGAGCCGGTCGCGTAGGCCGACCTCGTCGAGCCTGCGTTCGGCTCGGTCGTCGTCGTCGTCGCCGTCGCCGCCGGCGACGTCGACGCCGAACTGCACGTTCTCGAGCGCGGTGAGCCCGGGGAAGAGGTTGAACGTCTGGAACACGAAGCTCACCGTCTCGCGCCGGAACCGGAAGAGATCGCGGTGCTTCGCACCCGAGATCTCCTTGCCGTCGATTCGGATCGTGCCGCTCGTCGGGGAATCGAGGGCCCCGATCATGTTGAGGAGCGTGGTCTTGCCGCTGCCCGACGGCCCGAGCACGACCACGAACTCGCCGGCGCCGACCGTCAGGTCCACGTCGGCGAGGGCAGTGACGGTCCCGCCTCCCACCCGGTACCGACGAGCGACGCCGTCGAGCTCGATCAGACCCATGCGACGCGGCCCCGGTCGGCCCCGGTCCTCGCTCAGGACGCCTGGGCCAGTCCGTAAGTCAGCGCACGGCTGGACTCGGATCCCGCGAGATGGGTGAAGAACTCGGTCCGCTCCATCGGTCTCTCTCCTGTTCGACGACTCCTGGCAGCGTCGCGGGGATCGTCGGCGGCACCCAGGGTCGGAAGTCCTCGGCCGGTCGGCCGACGGACCCTTCCGTCCGGGACCTTCGCCCCTGCGATCGGTCGGTCGTACCTCGTACCGTCGGGGCATGAATCGTCGCGCGGTCCCTCCGCACCGCTGGTCGTTCGTCGTGGCTCGGGTCGCGTCGATCGACGTGCGGGTGCACGTCTCCTTCCTCGTGCTCGTGCTGCTGTTCCTGATCGGCGCACCCGAACCGGGCCTCGCGGGCAGGCTGTGGAGCGTCGTCTGGCTGCTCGTGGTGTTCGCCAGCGTGGTCGCCCATGAGCTCGCCCACTGTGTCGTCGCCCGCTCACGCGGCGGTGAGGTCCACGAGATCCTCCTGTTCCCGCTCGGTGGCGTCTCGAAGTTGGAGCGACTCCCCGAGGCGCCGCGCGACGAGCTCGCCATGGCCATCGCGGGCCCGCTCGCGAGTCTCGGGATCGGCGTTGCCGCAGCCGGTCTGTGCGTAGCGACCGGTCGTGACCTGCTGCCGATCGACTTCGTGACCGGGCCGTGGCTGGCGCGCGTGGCGTGGATCAACGTGCTGCTCGGAGTCTTCAACCTCCTGCCGGCGTTCCCGCTCGACGGTGGGCGGGTGTTCCGCGCGCTCCTGGAGCGGCGGCTCGACCTCCTCACGGCGACCCGGATCGCGACGAGGACGGGCCACGCGCTCGCCGTGGTGCTCGCCGTGGTCGGCGTCCTGCTCGACCCGTGGCTCTTGCTCATCGGTCTGTTCGTGTACTTCGGCGCCTCGGCGGAGGAGGCGGCCACCCTCGTCCACGTCCGCCTCCAGGGCCATCGCGTGCGTGACGCCATGCGGGAGGGTGATATCGACGGTCGCCCCGTGTGCCCGCCGGCCCCGAGGACCGACGTCGACACGGCGCTCGACGTCGACACCCCGCTCGACCTCGATGTGATGGCCCGGCTCCGCGAGGCCGGGGGCGCGGTCATGGTGACCGAGCACGGACGACCGATCGGCACGCTGTCTGTCGCGGACGTCGTGCGGCTCGTGGATGCACCCGACGTGGCGACGCAGGAAGGTGAGGGGATGCATGGCTGACCCGTGGATCCTCGATCTCGGAATGACCGGAGTCGGCGACGCTCCGCTCGTCGGGGGGAAAGCAGCGAACCTGGGAGAGCTCACGTCGGGCGGGTTCCCCGTCCCGCCGGGGTTCGCCGTGACCGCAGCGGCCTACCTCGACGCGATGGAGCAGGGCGGCGTCCGTGACCAACTCCGATCCCTCGTCGCCGGACTGGATCGCGACGACGCCGAGGCTGTCCGCCGGGCAGCCGAGGTGGCTCGCACGCTGGTGCGTCAGACGGGCCTACCGTCGGAGATCCGCGTCGCCGCACTCGATGCAGTCGGCCGTCTCGGGCACGGAGCCCGCCTCGCGGTGTTCTCGTCGGCAACGGCGGAGGATGCGGCTGACACGTCCTTCGCCGGGATGCACGAGTCGTTCACCAACGTGTACGGCGACGACGAGATCCTCGATCGCCTCGTCGCCTGCTGGCTCTCGGCGTTCAGCGATCGGGTCGTCTCGTACCGCGCCGCCCAAGGGCTCCTCTCGGAGCCTGCCATCGCCGTTGTGGTGCAACGCATGGTCGATGCGGACTCGTCCGGCGTGATGTTCTCGGTCGACCCGGCCTCGGGTGACCGCACGCACATCGTGATCAAGGGCGCGTTCGGACTCGGGGAGGTCGTGGTCGGGGACGAGGTGGAGCCCGACGAGTACCGCGTGTCCAAGGACCGCCTGGTGCTGACCTCGATGCGTGTGGGGCACAAGCAGGTCGCGGTCCGTCGCGGATCCGACGACCGGGCGGGACCGGAACCGCGCTCGAGTGCGAGTTGCTCGCGCGTGCTCGTGAGGAGACCCCGAACCTGCACCGCATGACCCCGTTCGTCCGCACCCGGTGGGAGCTCGACGAGCCCGACGCGGCCGTGCTCGCAGCGATCCACGACATCGTCGCCGCGGCACGCGCCGCCGGCGTCACGTCGTCGTTGTGTGGCCAGGGCCCCTCCACGAAGCCGGACTTCACCGAGCACCTCGTGCAGGACGGCATCACCTCGATCAACGAGCCGGGCCCGGCGCCCCGTCCGATCGTCGCAGCACCCGCCCGAGATGGAGCACGAACCACTGGGTGGCGAGACCGGCGACCGTCTCGAGCGCGCCGGGTTCCTCGAACAGGTGCGTCGCTCCGCGCACGATCTCCAAACGGTGTTCGCAGTGCAACTGGCGAGCGGCCTCCCGGTTGAGTTCGAGCACGACCTGGTCCTCGCCGCCGACGATCAAGAGCGTGGGGGCCCGCACCGCCGCGAGGTCACGAGCGGCCAGATCCGGGCGGCCTCCTCGCGAGACGATCGCGTCGACCTCGACGTCGGCGCGGGCCGCGGCGCCGAGCGCTGCGGCGGCACCGGTGCTCGCCCCGAAGTAGCCCAGCGGCAGGGTTCCGAAGTCGACCGACCCGCGCAACCACTGCGTCGCGCCGACGAGGCGCGCCGCGAGCAGGTCGACGTCGAACACGTTGGCGCGGTCACCCGACTCCCGGTCCGTGAGCAGGTCGAACAGGAGCGTGCCGAGGCCCGCGTGGTTGAGCGCGCCTGCCACCGAGCGGTTCCGCGGGCTGTGACGCCCGCTACCGCTGCCATGGGCGAACAGGACGATGCCGATCGCGCCCTCCGGTACGGTCAGGCGCCCCTCGAGCTCCACCCCGTCGACGGTGATCAGGATCTCGTCGTCGGCGAGCGGGGTGTCGGCGGCGGCGACCTGCGCCGCGCGAGCGGCCGCGAGCAGCGTGACGACCTCGTCGTCGGAGGTCTGCGTGAAGTCCGCGTACCACGCTCCGACCCCGCCGAGGTGCGGTGGCTGCAGCACCGCGACGACCTCGTCGGCGTCCTGTTCGAGCTCGCGCACGACCTCGGGAGACCCGACGGGTACCGCGAGCACGATGCGAGCAGGCCCCTGGGCGCGCGCGATCCGGATGGCCGCCCGTGCGGTGCTGCCGGTGGCGAGGCCGTCGTCGACGATGACCACGGTCCGGCCTTCGAGGGCGGCCGCCGGTCGGTCGCCGCGGTATCGACGAGCCCGACGGACGACTTCCCGTGCCTCTTGGGCTTCGACCGCGGCCAGTTCGGCCGCGGTGACGCGGGCCGCGTCGACGATCTCCTGATTGAGGACCCTGACGCCTCGCTCTCCGATCGCGCCCATGCCGAGCTCGGGTTGGAACGGGACTCCCAGCTTCCTGACCACGATCACGTCGAGCGGCGCACCCAGCGCCGTGGCGACCTCGTAGGCCACCGGCACGCCACCGCGCGGGAGGGCGAGGACCAGCGGCCGCTCGCAGCGGAGCGGTTCCAGCCGGGAGGCGAGCTCGCGCCCGGCCTCGTGGCGGTCACGGAAGCGGTACCGCGCGCTCATTCCGCCCCCACGACGAGCCCGCGCTCGCGGCTCGGGCATGTCATCGCCGCCGACCGGAGGTCGAGAAGGCGGTCCACGAGCGCCGGGGTCGGGACGAGCGCGGCATGGCCGGCCTCGTCAAGCCCTTGCTGCACGAGCGAATCGACCGTCGCGTCGGTCCCGGGGCCGACCGCGGCGCCGAGCCGAGCGAACATGACCGAGGCAGTGCTCCGGCTGACCCGGGTGCGGCCGCGCAGGGATCTCAGCGCCACGTCGACAGCCGAGACGAACGGGTCGACGGGCTCGATCCCGCGGGCTCCTGCATCTCGCCGACGTCGCGTGCGAGGGCTGCGCAACATGTCTTCCTCCTCGGGCGCCGGAGCGGTGTACCTGGACCGCCCCGGGAGCCCAGCGTGCGGTCGAGCCGGCCCCCGACGCCAGGGCCGAACGTCACTGGCTGCGTCGGCGTCGGCGGATCCGGCGCCCCGACCGCGACGGGCGCCACGGTCGAAGGCCCCGTGGTGGTGACCTTTGCCCCTGGGGCGTGCCGCGGCCGATCGGCCAGGCTGGCGGGGACGACGCGGAGGGAAGCATGGGAGAGTCCTCGGAAGCGAGAAGGATCGTGGTCGGGGTCGACGGTTCGGACCACGCGTTCCGGGCGCTCGAGTGGGCCGTCGGCGAGGCGACGTTGCGCCGGATCGAGCTCTGCGTGCTGACGTGCTGGACCCTGCCCGGCGCGTTCGAGACTGCGCCGGTGTCGGCAGTGGACTGGGACGAGCAGCCGTTCGTCGCGGCCGCCCAGGCCACGGTGCAGCGATCGGTGGCGAAGGCGGGCCTGCCCTCGCGGTCCGATCTCCGCTGGACCCGGGAGGTGCACGCGGGCACCGCCGGCGCGATCCTCGTCCGCGAGAGCGAACACGCCGAGCTGGTGGTGGTCGGGTCACGGGGTCGGGGCGGGTTCGCCGGGCTGCTGCTCGGCTCGGTCAGCCAGCAAGTGGCCGCCCATGCGCACTGTCCGGTCGTGATCGTGCGGTGACGGTCGCCACCGCGGGCGCCAGGATGGTCTTCGTGCATCACCAGGTGAGACCCCGAACCAGGGTCCCGAGGTGAGGGCCTGGGTGGTGCGCGATCCGGGTCCCGTCGACACCGGGCCGTTGGTCCCTGTAGACCGGGCTGTTCCGCGACCCGCGGCGGGAGAGGTGCGCGTGCGGGTCTCGGTCTGCGGGGTGTGTCGGACCGATCTCCACCTCGCCGAGGGCGACCTCCCGCCGCACGCGCGCGACGTCGTGCCCGGTCACGAGGTCGTCGGTGTCGTCGACGAGCTCGGTGCGGGCGCGACGCGCTTCCGGGAGGGGGAGCGGGTGGGCATCGCCTGGCTGCGCCACACGTGCGCGCGGTGCCGCTTCTGTCTCCGGGGTGAAGAGAACCTCTGCATCGCGCCGCTCTTCACGGGCTGGGACGCCGACGGAGGCTATGCCGAGCACGCCGTGGTCGACGAGCGGTACGCCTACGGGCTGCCCGACCGGTTCACCGACGACGAGGCCGCGCCGCTGCTGTGCGCGGGGATCATCGGATTCCGGGCCCTGCGACGAGCCGAGCTCCCCGAAGGCGGTCGCCTCGGCATCTACGGCTTCGGCGCGTCGGCGCACCTCGCGACCCAGGTGGCCATCGCGCAGGGCGCCACCGTGCACGTGATGACGCGCTCGGCCGAGGCGCGCGCCCTGGCGCTCGACCTCGGCGCGGCGTCGGCGGGAGACACCTTCGACGCGCCACCCGAGCCCCTCGACGCCGCGGTGCTCTTCGCGCCCGCCGGCGACATCGTGCCGGCGGCGCTCGCGGCGCTCGACCGCGGCGGCACGCTGGCGATCGCGGGCATCCACCTGAGTGACATCCCGAGCCTGCGCTACGCCGAGCACCTCTTCGAGGAGCGTCAGCTCCGCAGCGTCACGGCCAACACCCGCGGTGACGGCGAGGAGTTCCTCGCGCTGGCGGCCGAGATCGGCATCCGGGTCGAGACGACGCCCTACCCGCTCGACGCAGCCGACGTTGCGTTGCGAGATCTCGCCCACGACCGGGTGCGGGGTGCGGCCGTCCTGCACGTCGCCTCGGAGCTCGGAGGTCGAGTGTGATCGACGTGTTCGCCGACGTCGTGTGTCCGTTCACGCACGTCGGCCTGCGCCGGCTGGTCGCCCGCCGGGCCGACCTGGGCGGCGACGAGATCCTCCACGTCCGGGCCTGGCCGCTCGAACTCGTCAACGGGGAACCGCTTGCGGCCGAGCCCGTGGCCGAGGAGGTCGACGCCTTGCGCGAACACGCGGCACCCGACCTGTTCGAGCGATTCGACGCGGACTGCTTCCCGGCGACATCGCTTCCCGCGATGACGCTCGCAGCCTCGGCCTACCGTCGCGACGCGCGGCTCGGTGAGCAGGTGAGCCTGCATCTCCGGGACATGCTCTTCGAGCAGGGCCGCGACATCGGTGCACCCGAGGTCCTCGCCGACATCGCCCAGGCGCACGGCCTCGACCTGCCCGCCGCCGTCGACCGCACCTCGATCGACGCGGACTGGGAAGAAGGTCGCCGGCGCGGCGTCGAGGGCTCCCCGCACTTCTTCCTCGGCGTGCAGGGCTTCTTCTGCCCGTCGCTCGAGATCGAGCGGGTCGACGGGCAGCTGCAGATCGGGTTCGACCCGGAGGGCTTCGAGGAGTTCGCCGAGCGGGCGTTCTCCCCGCGCTGATCCGCGCCGGCGCCTTGCGCCGTCGGCGTCAGGCGGTGCCGAGCGACACGTCGGCGCCGCGTGCCGTCGGATCGAGTGCGTGCACCTCGGCGAGGACGTACGTGCCCGCGGCCCGGACGACGTCGGGGGGCACGCCATCCGGGAGCAGGATCTGGATGCGCAGGCGTCCCTCGTGCCGGGTGACCAACGCCCGGGCCGACTCCGCGCCGTCGACGTCTCGGTGCCGCAGCACCCGGCGCAGTCGCTCGGACGCAGCCCGGGTGTGACGGGGGAGCGGCGCGGCTGCCGCACGCTCGCAGGCGGCGACCACGTCGTCGTCGTGTGCTCCGGGTGCGATCGCCGCAGTCCACTGAGCGTACGGGTTGTCGTCGGTCTCGCCCGCGACGACCAAGGGCACGTTCGCCCGGATCGCGCAGGCGACGCCGTCCTCGATCGCCCCGACCGACGAGCCGGGCGGGCGCACGGTCAGCGCGACGGCGACGGGCTGGGTCTCGAGCGGGCAGGGGCCGGTCCCGTCGACCGCTCGGCACGGGAATCCCGTCGCGCCGGCGTCGTGGCACCGGTCGACCGTGTGCGAGGCGGCTTCGAGCGCCGCGGCGGCACGATCGGCTGCTCCCGGTTCTGCTTCGAGGACGAGGACGCGCATGGTGCTCCTTCCGGGTGGGCGCGGTCAGTGATCCGCGCTGGTCGTAGCAGGGCCGGACGTCGACGCTGCGGTCAGCTCGCCTGCGAGGCGTGCTCCCCACGCCCGTGCGTGATCCAGCTCGTCGGGCACGAGCTCGTTGGCCTTCGTCACGAGGAAGCTCTCAGGAGGGACGACGACCGTCGCGCCGGCGTGTCGGAGCCTCCGGGCGACGCCTTCGACGCCCGGCCCGTCAGCACGGGGGAGGCGTCGGCACGGGTGTCGAACGCTGCGGCCGGTCCGGTCAGGTCGAGCAGGTTCTCGAACCAGTCGCGGAGCCCGGGTCCCTCGGCATCGGGATCGACGTCGAGCTCGCTGCCCGGCTTCTCGGCGGCTTCCACCGCGGCCTCGCGGGTGCTCGCGCGACTCAGGCCGTGCACGTGGGTGGGGCCGCCGACCACGAGCAGGTCGGCCTCCGCGACCCGGGCTCGGGTCGCGACCTCCACCGGTAAAACCTCGACCTCGGCGACGGGCCGGAGCCCGTCGGCGATCGCGTCGGCGACGAGGTGGGTGTTGCCGTACATCGATTCGTAGACGATCAGGGCCTTCATGCGGTGGACTCCCCTGCCTGCCTCATGCTCCGAGTGTCACGCCTTCCCGCGCGCTCCGGCAGGGACCAAGGTCACTTCCGTGCCCGGGCGGCGCGGCGACGGCGGGCACCTCGGCAGTCGTCGGTCAGGACTTGACGATGAAGGTGGTCACCATCCCGAACATCATCCCGTCCTCGTACTCGGCGTGGCTCAGGATGTGGCAGTGCCACGCCCACACCCCCGCCTGGTCGGCGGTCGGCTTGATCAGCACGCTGAAGCGCTCGCCGGGCGCCACGTTGACGGTGTCGGCGAGGTACGGCTGTGGGAGCGGGAAGCCGTCCTTGGCGATGACGAGCTGCGGGATCCCGTGGAGGTGCATGGGGTGGATCTGCTGACCCTCGTTCATGTAGTGCACCTCGACGGTCTCGCCGGGGGCGGCCACCACCGGCGCGGTGGCGGGGACCGACTTGCCGTTGAGCGACAAGCCGATGGCGCCGGCGTCGTTCAGCATCATCGGCACCTCCTGCGTCACCGGGCCGTAGCCGGCGGGTAGGGGCTCCTCGCCCACGAGGATCGCTCCGGCCAAGCCGTCGGGAACCTGGGTGAGCGCATAGTCGTGCGAGTGGTACATGCCGACGGCCGGACCCTTGGCGACGAAGTCGTACGCGAAGGAGTCGCCGGGCTCGATCGGGTCCTGGGTCACGAACGGCACGCCGTCCATGGAGTTCGGCGTCTCGATGCCGTGCAGGTGCAACGACGTCGACTGTGCCAGCTCGTTCTTGACCACGATGCGCACGCGGTCGCCGATCCCGACCTTGAGCAGCGGTCCGGGGACCTGTCCGTTGTAGGCCCACGCCTTGACGGTCTTCCCCGGCTCGATCTCCCAGTCCACGACCTTCGCGGTCAGGTCGAACTGCTTCGTCCCGTCGGGCAGCACCGTCGGCGGGAGCGGCTGGTTCCCGACGCCCTTCGTGTTGGGGCCCTTCTCGAGTTGGTCGACGTACTGCGTGAGCTGCGCCGCCATCGCCTTGTTGTTCGCCGCGTCGGCGGCGGTCAACGCCGCGTCGCTCGTTCCAGCGGCCGCGCCGCCCCCGCTCATGGTCCCGAGCATCAGTGTCGCTTTCATGCCGGCGCCCTCGTGCCCCGAGACCTCGCAGAACACCGTGTAGTTGCCCTGCTTCAGGCCCTTGAGCGAGAGCGTGCCGCTCTGGCCCGACTTCAACATGGTCGTCTTGCGATCGGTGCCCTTGATCGCGAGGTCGTGCTCGACCGCACCCGCGTTGGTGACCGCGATGGTCCCGTCGACCGGCGCCTCGATCATCACCGGGTCGACCTTGAACTCGGTGAGGGTGACCTTGGTGCCGGCGCCACCGACCGCGGCGACCTCCTTGGCGTCCTTGCTGGTGGTCAGCGCGTTGCCGGCGACGGCGAGCGCGCCGAACGCCAGGACCACTGCGAGGATCCCGAAGAGCCACGCACCCAACCCGAAGACCTCACGGTCGCCCCGCTGTGCTCGCACCACGATCCTGCACTCCTCCATCTCGATGTCGAGACGATCGTGATGCCGTCCACGAGAAGTCGACAGGGGCGAAGGTCACACGTCGGCGGTCGGGTCAGGGCAGGTGGTTGACCGGGAAGGGCCGCTCGGCCACGCGATGCAGCGCGGCACGCAGGAGCATCGCCGCACGATCAGCGGTCGGGCCGAGGCGCTCGAGCCTCGGGCCGCAGACGCGAGCCAACGCCCGGGCGAGCACCGGCGCGTGGCCATCGGCGGCAGCGACGACGTCGTCGGCGTCCACGCGTGGGTCCGTCCGCCCTCGGAGGGCGACCGTGAGGGCCCGCACCGTCAGCACGTCGGATCGGGAACTCGTCATGGTGATCTCCCTTCGGAAGGAGCGACCCCATCGTCGTCCGCCACCGGCCGGGAGTCCCAGGGTCGAACGTCCCGATGCGGGTGCCTACGGCGGCGATTCGGGTCCCGACCTCCTGGCGCGACCACGCGTCTGCTCCTCGAAGGCGGTGCGCTCCATCTCCGACAGACGGGTGTAGTAGTCGGGGATCTCGACGAGGTGCGCAAGCGCGATCCTGCCCGTCGTGACGAGGTCGTCGTCGGTCACGTTCGTGTCCGGGTCGACCCGACCGTGCCCGAGCTCCGATTCGAGACCCATCCGGAACTGTTCGACGTCCCACGCCACGCTCGCGGGATCCATCCCGAGCGCGCCCATCACCGCTTCGGCCTCCTCGGTGGTCACGTGGGTGCGGTGCACGCCCTCATCCTGCCCGACGCACGGCACCTGCGATCGCGCGGGAGTGCTCCGGCGCGCGAGCACCAGGTGGACGACCAGGCCGGCGACGACCAGGCCGGTGCCGAGCGCCAGTGCCTCGGGCTCGAGCCCGGGCACGAGGGCGAGCACGACGACCAGCGCCGCGATGCTGGGAAGGGGCGTGCGGCCGATGGTGAACGGGACGCGGAACGGACGGAGGCGGTGCGGTTGCCGATGCCGCAACACGATCACGACGACGTTCACCGCCACGAAGACGAGGTACACCGCGAAGTTGGTGACGCTGGCGACGAGGGTGAGGTCTCCGAGGACGATCGCCGCGCCCGCGATGGCCGCGCCCGAGACGACCGCGGCGCGTGGCACGTCGCGCCGGCTCAACCGGCCGAGCATGGGCGGCAGGGCGCCGCGTTGTGCCATGCCGAACTGCAGTCTCGAGGCCGCGGTGAGGCAGAGCAGTGTCGTGTTGAGGGTGGCGACCATCGCGACCACGGCGACCACGGTGCCGCTCGTGCCTCCGACCCCCTCGCGCATGACCGCGGTGAGGGGTTGCTCCGATCGGGCGAGGGCACCCGCACCGAGCACGCTGATCGCCGAGATCGCGACGGCCATGTACAGCAGCGTCGAGACGCCGAGTGCGATGAGGAGCCCGCGCGGGATGGTTCGCACCGGGTCACGGGTCTCCTCGGAGAGCGTGATGACCTCGTCGAACCCGATGAAGGCGAAGAACACGAGCGCAGCTCCGCCGAGCACGCCCCCCGTCGAGATCCCGGTGGTGAGGCTGTGGTCCCCCAGGTGTCCGAGTCCGATCGCGACGACGAGCGCAAGCCCGCCGATCTGGATCAGGGCCAGGAAGAGGATCAGTCGGGCCGACTGTCGGATTCCCCGCAGGGCGATCGCCGTGACGACGCAGAGGAGCCCGAGCGCCGCGACCTCGCGTGGGACGTCGACGAAGTGGCGGAAGTACTGCGCGAAGCCGAGCGCGACTGCGGCGGTCGCGACGACCAGTCCGGTGATCATCACCCACCCGACGAGGAAAGCGACCCACGCGGGCGCGACGTGGCGGGTGTAGTCGTACTCGGCGCCGGCGGCCGGGAACATCGAGGCGAGCTCGCAGTACGAGAGCGCCGTGAGTGCGCTGAGAGCGCCTGCCACCGCGAACGAGATCCAGACGCCGTTGCCGGCGCGGCCGGAGGCCGCGCCGAGCAGCACGTAGATCCCGGCGCCGACGATGATGCCGACACCGCTCGCGGTCACCTGGACGAGACCGAGCTCCCGGCGCAGGCGAGGCGCTGGTCCGGCCGGTGGCACCTTCATCGCTCTCGCGCCGCCGCTGCCCCGGTTCGTGGCTTTCCGATCAGCGTGCCCCGTCGACGGGAGCGGTTCGTAGGGCCGGAAGTCCCGGCGTGGTCCTGGCTCATGCTCGCGATCAGGATCGGGGCGCGGCGCGGACGAGGACCGGGCACGGTGCCAGGCCGAGCACGCCCATCGTGCAGCTCCCGACCGTCACCCGGGCCAACCCGGTCCGGCCGTGGGTCGCCATCACGAGGAAGGATGCCGGGAGGTCGTGCGCGGCGTCGGCGAGGCCGCCGGGCGGGTACGACGAGCGCGACAGCCGCGCGTGCGCCTTCAGGCCGCGTGCGGCGACCGCGGCCTGCGGTTGCTCGAAGATGGGCCCGGGGTGCTCGGCACCCTCGACGTCGAGCGGGTGAATGACGGTCGCGATCCACAGCTCCCGCTCGCCGAGCACCGTCGCCAGGTCGCAGGCGTCGCCCGACACCAGCTCGGTGAGCTCGGAGCCGTCGTGGCAGACGACGACATGGCCGACGCCGGGATCCCAGTCCCGGGCACAGCGGGGGCCGACCAGCAGCACCGACCGGCCGGCCGACAGCAGCACCTCCTCCGCGACGCTCCCGAGCACCGCCCACCGCAGGCCACCGCGCCCGTGGGTGGTCATGCACAGCATGGATCCGGGCCGCCCCGCGACGACCTCCAGGATCGCCCGCGCCGGGTCACGCTCGTCGGGAACGACGATCTCCGGGTCTCCGCCGGCCGCCGCGGCGATGCCGTGCAGGTACTCGGTGACCCGCTCCTTCCCGTCGTCGTACAGGGGCGCGCGCACGAGGACGACCCGGGCGCCGGTCCGAGCCGCGAGGGCGGTGGCCACCGGCACCGCCCGCGTGGCGAATTCGGAACCGTCGAGCGGGACGACGATCGTCTCCGGGATCATCTGCTCTCCTCTGGGTTCCGGGGTCGCCGCCCGAGGTCAGGGCTCACAAACCGGTGGGGTACGTCTCGGGGGGCTCGCCGCGCTGCCATGCACTCGTCGGCTCGAGCGGCTCGAGCGCACTCGTGCGGTCGAGGTGGAGCACCGCGTCGAACTGGTCGGTCAGCAGCGCGTGCTGGTAGTGGCTCTGCCGTTCGGTCTCGGGCCGGTACACGACACCGATCGCGCGCTCGAGCCGAGGTTCGCCGAACGCGGCCCGGGCGGCGGCCGATCGGGTGTCGAACCAGAACGCGGCCAGACCGACGTCGTGGAGCAGCCGCTCGTGGCTGTGCGGGAGAGCGGGGAGGATCCGACGGCGCCGGCCCGGGCTGCCCCAGTCGTCGGCGGCGGTGACCTCGCCCTCGAAGGTGGTCAGGCCGAGGAGGAAGGTCTCGGCGCCGTAGCGCTGCCGCGCCAGTTGGCCGACGTTGAGCTCGCCCCGCGCGCCCATCGAGGTGGCCCGCGCGTCACCGACGTGCGAGTTGTGCTCCCACACGACGATCTTCGTGTGGCCGAACTGGCGGTCGAGGTGGTTCCGGAGCGCGTCGAGGGTGAACGCCATGTGCCGGTCACGGAGGTTCCACGAACTCACCGAGCCGCGGTACATCTGCTGGTAGTACTCCTCGGCGTCCCGCACGACGAGCGCGTTCTGCTCGGCGAAGAACTGCTCGTCCTGCGCGAGCCAGCCGTCGCGACGCAGGTAGAGCTCCGCGCGACGCCGCAGCTCCACCAACTGGGTGACGACCTCGTTCTCACACGGAGGAGCTCCCTGCGTCGCGAGCGCGTACCCGTAGGCCTGACCCTCCCCGGCGTAGTGGTCGAAGCACGAGTACCGGCGGCGCGCCCGGGCCGCCTCGTCGGGATCGACGCGCTCGAGGTACCGCACCACCGCCTCCATCGACGCGCGGAGGCTGTAGAGATCGAGGCCGTAGAAGCGGGCCTTCCCGCCAGGGTCACGGCGGTCGGCGTTGTGGGCGCGCAGCCACTCCACGAACGACGCGACCTCCTGGTTACGCCACATCCAGGCCGGGAAGCGGGTGAAGTCTGCGAGTGCGGTCGCGGCGTCCGGATCCGAGGACTCTCCCATGACGTAGCGGTTGACGCGGTAGGCGTCGGGCCAGTCGGCCTCGGCCGCGACCACGGTGAAGCCGTGCTCGGTGATCAGGCGACGGGTGATCCGCGCCCGCTCCCGGTAGAACTCGTGCGTCCCGTGCGAGGCCTCGCCGATCAACACGATCCGCCGCGAACCGATTTCGTCGAGCAGCTCGTCGTAGTCCTCGCTCGCTCCGGTCACCGGGTGGAACAGCTCGGCGCGGCGGGAGGCTCGCGGGCCCATCGTCACGGGAAGCTCCTCGCCGCGGTCGGCCGGGGCGGACACTGTCATGCCGCGGCGCGGGCCGACTTCGACGGCTTCGACGGACGGCGCGCGGCGGGCTTGCGCGCCTTGGCCGCTCGCTTCGCCGATGTCTTCTTCGCCGACGCTCGCTTCGCCGATGTCTTCTTCGCCGATGTCTTCTTGCGAGTCGCGCCGGCAGCTTCGACCCGGGCCGCGTCACGCTCCAGGCGTTCGACCTCGCGCTTCATCGCGGTGATGTGACGCTGCACCTCGCGGTCGATCGCACGGAGCACGCGATCGGTTGCCGCGGCGCCGCGGTCCACGAACTCCTTGATG